>JAGXTJ010000056.1 GCA_018333655.1 Bacillota bacterium
CCCCCCAATTACGCAAAACTACAATCCTGGTAACTCCCTCATGTAATGTCAGCACATTAACTGGAGTGGGCATGGCGTCGAAGTACTGAGGACGCTTCTTTGTGCTTGGCACCGCCAGTACGATTTTTTGTCAGCTGTGTATAGCCATTCTTGACGCCCTAGGGAAGAAGCGCTATCATATAAACAAGTTTATGACATAAACTATTGAGGAGTGAGCTTGTGGTCGATCAGGAGTACGAGAAACTGGCCGAAGACCTGGCCGTTATCCGCTCAGCCATCGAAAAGAGCAATGGTATCTTTCGTTTTCTGCGTTTGTCTCGTGCCATGGGTTTAGTAGGGTTGTGGAGCGGGCTGGGCATAGGATTTCTTTCGCTCGTGTTGTATGCCATCGACATGACGTATGGCGGGCTAGTAGCCGCGCCTCCCTTAGTGCGCGGCCTTCTCTATGGCGTCGCTGTTCTTTTTGTCATCGCTGTAGCGGTAGGCAAGATTATGCTGGTTATGGCACAGGCCCGCAAGAGCTACCGCGACTTTACAGTGCTCAGGCTCATCGGCGAGGTGTATACCCCAAAGACCCTGCCCATCCTGGTGCCATGTGCCATTGCCGCGACGGGTGTGCCCGCCTTTCTTATCAGTCGTGGGCTGGGGGTCTACCTAGCCCCGGCCATGTCGATTTTGCTGGGGCTACTATTTTTGGTTTTTCACAATGTCTTTTTTCTTAGGAGCATGTTGTACAGCGGCGCATGGATGATTTGCAGTGGTGTGCCCCTACTTTTCTTCGCTGAAAACACCCACACTGCACTTGGTGTAGCAGCTACGTTCGGCCTGGGCTTTGTGGCCTTGTACGTGGGGGACAGAATCGGGGATAGAACATGACTGGCCGCGACCAGGTGGATTTCGCTTTAGATAGTGTCATCCACGAGAAGGTTAGGCTGGCCATCCTCACCTACATTGCCAGTAGCCCCGAAGTAAGTGTGTCTTTTACACAGCTACGCGACGCGCTTAGTCTCACGGCGGGCAATCTGTCAGTGCAGCTACGGACACTCGAACAGGCAGGTTTTGTAGAGATAGACAAGCGCATCCACGGTCGCAGACCCATTACTACCGTCAGCCTTACGGAGAGGGGGTATGCAGGGCTACAGGAATATGTCCGCAAAATGGAGACGATCATCCTGAAGTTAAGGTCGCCGATTAAGTACGACGATTGAGGCCAACGCCTATTTAATGGGAGGGAAGAAGATGATTTCTGTACAGGGTTTAAGTCATGCCTACAAACGCGGTGGGCCATTTGCTGTTAAAGACGCCACTTTCTCGATTGCCAAGGGTGAGATTCTCGGTTTTCTAGGCCCGTCTGGCGCTGGAAAATCTACCACCCAAGGTGTGCTCACGGGGCTCTTGCCACTGCAGACGGGAGAAGTGCAGGTGGCGGGCTTCAATATGCGGCACCCAGAGCGCGCACTTTACAACCGCTTAGGGGTGTCGTTTGAGCAGTCTAATGTCTACGCTAAGCTTACCGCGCTCGAGAACCTACGGTTCTACGCACGCCTGTTTGACGTCCCCACGCGCGACCCTATGGAGCTCTTGCGTCTCGTTGGGCTCAATGAGGTCGCGGGCAAGCGCACCGGCGAGTTCTCGAAGGGCATGAAGCACCGCCTTACTTTCGCCCGCAGTTTAATTAACAACCCTAGTATGTGGTTTTTGGATGAACCGACAACCGGTCTTGACCCAGCCATCGCGCATGAGATTAAGGGCATTATTAAAGAGCAAAACACTAGGGGTGTCACTGTGTTCCTCTCCACACACAACATGCAGGTTGCAGACGAGCTGTGCCACCGCGTCGCGTTCATTGTGGATGGCGAGATTAAGTTGATTGACTCGCCCCGCAACCTTAAGCTTCAGTACGGGGAGCGCGTAGTCGAGGTTGAGTACCGTGACGATGGGGTGCTTAAGCGCGAGCGATTTTCGCTATCTGACCCAGAGGAACAAGCGGAGCTGAAACTGCGCTTGGCTAGTGGCCAGATTGAGACTATGCATACCAAGGAAGCTACCCTAGAGGAGATTTTTATCACCGTAACGGGCAGAGGATTAAGCTAATGAAAAAGACATGGGCCTTGTTCCTGCAAGACAGCAAGCTGTCTCTTAAGGGCATCTACTTCTACATGGAGGTGCTTATTGCCGTTGTCTTTGTCGCGGTAATGCTCTTCTTGGTCCCCGAAAACTTTACGCGCACACAGACTCTTCATGTTTTGCTCGAGCTGTCAGAGCCTGCGCGCTCTAGTGTGGTACAACAGCTTGGGGCTACAGGAGCGGAAGTCGTGCTATCTAGTTCGCGCAGCGAGCTAGAGCAGGCGATGCAGCGCGATCGCACGAGTGGTGGCATAGTAGTCAGCACCGTTGGTGAAAAACTAAAGTTCGAGCTAGTGCTGCAGGGGCACGAAAGCGCTCGCATTCGCAATCTGCAACAGGCCTCACTAGAGGGGGCTCTGTTGGCACGTCAGCCTAACTTTCTCAGTACAATTAGGACTACCACCCTGCGGCCAGATGCGCCGCGTTTAAGTGACCGGCAGGGTATCCTCCCCGTTTACTTGACGATGAACGTGGCCTTGATGGGGCTCTTTATTATCGCCGCCTACATCTTTCTCGACAAAGAAGAAGGCGTAATTAAGGCGCTGGCCGTCTCACCCCTCGCCACTTGGCAGTATCTGGCGAGCAAAATGCTCTTGATGTTGTGCCTCGGTGTGGTGAGTACTCTCGTGGTGGTACTGCTTTTAGGCGGTACGGCCAACCTGCTCTGGTTAATGGCGCTAGTTGTCGCCAGCAATTTGTTTGGCTCAGCACTTGGGTTACTCATTGCCAGCTACTTTGATTCTATGGTGCAGGCGATGGAAGTGTTGTACACGGCGATGGTTGTGCTGATGTTCGCATCGTACTCCTACTTGATGCCGGCATTTTCGCCCTGGTGGGTGCGCCTGCTGCCTACGTATTCGATGCTAGTTGCCTTCCGCGAGACCTTGCTTGTGGGGGGAGATATGCAGCTTGTGTTTATGACTATCCTGATGCTCTTGCTACTAGGCGCTGCTGCCTTCTACGCAGCAAATCGCCGTTATCAAAGAACAATAGCGGCGTAAGGAGGACAATATGAAGAGAATACTCTTTATTGCTCGGCGGGATTTAAAGAGCGGACTGCGTGACTTTCTGGTTGTCTACCTATTTCTTGCCCCAGTTCTTTTTGCCCTGCTCCTACGGCTTATTGCTGGAGGCGTTGCCGCTAGTCCACTCAGGGTGGCAGTCTTTGAGGATGGCGCGGCCATAGCGAGTGCGTTGGCCGACTATGCACATGTCGAGCAGTTCGCCACGCGGGAAGCGCTACTCGAGCGTGTGCTACGCCTTGACGATGTGCTCGGAGTCGTGGCTACCTCGGCCGGGCATGAGCTCGTAGCAGAAGGCAACGAAATGCCCGGTACTGATGCGGCTGTGCGCTTGGTGCTCTATCGCCTCGGCGCAGAGGAGGGTGCCTTGCCGGCGATAGTCGCGATAAGCGATATCGGGTTTACCCTGTCGCCCTTAATCCTGCAGGGGGGCCTCCTCTTACTCATTATGACGACAGTGTTTGGCGGGATGTTAATACTCCTTAACCTCATCGAAGAAAAGATGAGCAACACCTTAAGCGCCATGAACGTTACCCCTGCTAGCCGGTTAGAGTTTATTCTCGGCAAGGGTTTGCTCGGGTTTTTGACTCCCGTAGTTGGGGGCAGCATGGCGGTCTACTTGCTGGGTTTTAGGGACTTTAACCTCGGCATGTTCTTAGTGAGCATGGTGAGTCTCGCCTTTATCAGCTTAATCATCGGCTTTTTAGTTGGCGTGACTAATGACGAGCCCATTTCTGGGATCGCCGCCATGAAAGGCGTGTTTGTGCCCGTCCTGGCCTCGGTGCTCGGAGCCACGTTGTTAGCCGAACGCTGGCAATTTGTCCTTTACTGGTCGCCGTTCTACTGGGGTTACTTGAACATGAACGCCATTCTACTAGGCAATGCTACCTGGGGAGAAGTCCTCCGGAACAGCACCATCATCCTAGTTATTACGGGAATAGTCTTTGCCGCCTTGCGCCAGCGCATTGCCCGGGGGCTACGTTGACATGCTCTTGATAGGCAAGTCAACAGTCAAGATTAATCAGTTATTTCTTTGTTGGTCACGCTTCAGTGCGGTATAATGTTAGTAATAGTTAGTATTGTAGCGACCTAGAAATGACTAGAGAGTGAGGCTGGGGTAGTATGCAAGAATCCACTTTCGACATCACTGACCTGCTGAGAAACTTGATTGCTCCACCTGAAGGCAGGCTGCTGATTGCGGATATCTTCATAGGGTTGACTATAGCGTTTCTTTTGGGACTGTTGATTTCACACATTTACAAGACAACTTTTCAGGGCGTATTGTATAGCTATTCATTTAGTGTGTCGTTGGTTGTGCTGACGCTGATCACCGCCATGGTGATCATGACGATAGGTATAAACCTCGTCTTGACGCTGGGAATGGTGGGTGCCCTAAGCATTGTACGATTCAGAACAGCGCTCAAGGACCCTTTGGACATAGTTTTTGTTTTTTGGTCGATTTCTACTGGTTTGGCCGCCGGGGCAAAGCTATACCTTCTGGCTTTCATTGGCGCGGCTTTCATCAGCCTCGCATTGCTTTACTTGCTGAGGCGCAAAGCAACAAATCTAACCTTTATGCTTATCGTACGCTATATTAATGAAAGCCTCGCTGACAGAAATGTGGCGGACGAACTTAAAAAGATAAGACATGCGGTGAAATCTAAGACTGTGGCGCGCGATAAAACAGAGCTAGTGGTTGAACTCCGGATGGTAGGAGAGGACACTTCTTTTATGGGCAGGCTTACCTCTATTCAGGGCGTAAGCGATGCCGTTTTGATGCGCTACAGTGGAGAGCATGTTTCTTGACTTTCGGTATGAGGAGGGTCTGCTACATGAATGCAAAGTGTTTGCGCGTGCTCTTGGTCATCGCCCTGTTGACCCCCCTATTGTCAGCATGCCAGAGGAGCACCATGCCCCGCGACAGTGCTGAGTTAGCGAGAACACCAGACTTCGTTTACAATCGCGATGTCTACATCAATGATGAAGACGGTAGCCTTAAGTATCTTTATGTTACGGTCAAAGGTGGCGGTAAGTACACTCTCTCCGACGTGGAAGGCGACAGATACGGCAGTGACGATTTTGAGCCCACAGTGGAGGTAGTATTTCAAGAAGGGGATGCAGAAGGCCCCGTTGCGGGCTACTATGGCTTTGGGCTGAACGACAGCAATGCAACCTTGGAAGTAAGAGGGGCCACCTCGAGATTGGCGAGGCAAAAGTCTTATAAACTTAGGCTAGACCGCAGGATGAGCGCGTGGAACGGGCTGTGGACAATTAACCTTAACAAGCATCCCTACGATCTCACTCGAGTGCGCAACAAGCTGAGTTTTGACTACATGGAGGTTATCCCTCATATTGCTGGCCTGAGGACGCAGTTTGTACAGTTGTTCATAAGAGATCTATCCAAAAATCCGGCGGCCACGGGTTTTGTGGACTACGGTCTCTTTACTATGGTGGAACAGCCGAATAATCTATTTCTTCGGGTGCGCGGCCTAGATACCGAGGGCCACCTGTACAAGGCGGAGTTCTTTGAGTTCCACAGGTATCCAGATCACTTGAAACATCAGGAAGACCCCGACTACGACGAAGGTAAGTTCCAGCAAATCCTCGGGATTAGAGGCAACCAGGATCATAGCAAATTGCTGGGCATGCTCGATGATGTTAATAACCTTGAGTTAGATATAAATGATGTGGTGGACAAACACTTTAATCGCAACAATTATTTAACTTGGCTGGCGGTAAACATTCTCTTTGGCAACATAGATACTAGGACACAGAACTTCATGTTGTACAGCCCTAGCGACTCCGACGCATGGTATTTTCTGCCCTGGGACTACGATGGGGCGTGGGGCTTTTACGGCCAGCTCGGCAAGGACAGGGAGCTAAGGCGAGGCCGCTGGGAGAAGGGAGCTTCTAACTACTGGGGCGTCGTTCTCCACAGACGGTTTTTGCAGGAGCCCGAGAATGTCCAAGCGCTCGTGGCTAAAATGGAGCACTTGCTTGAGACAATCATTACCACTGATCGAACCCGAGCTCTCTTAGGGGCTTACCATCCTGTAGTGTCGAGATTCGTCGGGAGAATGCCAGATGCAGAGTACTTGAACACGGCAGATTTTGAGCAAGAGTTTTGGCGCATTGTAGAGGAGCCGACAAAAAATCTTGCGGAGTTTCGTCAGGCCTTAGAGAACCCGATGCCGGTTTTCTTAGGGGTTCCTTTCCGTGAGGGGGAGAAACTTGTCTTCAGGTGGTCAGAGTCTGACGATCTACAGGGAGACACCATTGTCTATGACCTAGAAGTAAGCCGGACGCCAGACTTTGCGGAGATCCTCATTAGGCAGACAGACCTGGTGAAGAACGAAGTGGCACTTAATCCGCTGCCTGCAGGGGCGTATTTTTGGCGCGTTCTAATTAGAGACAGCAAAGGCAATCATCAGACCGCCTTTGATCGATACCTTAGTGAAGACAATGTCAACTACCTCGGCGTCAGTAGATTTGAGGTCGATTAAATTGACTGCGCGTGACGGCGTTTCTATTCAAGATGTAGAGGCCAGCAGTAGAGCCCGGCATGAACTGAAATACTTGGTCAGTTATCATGAATACTTGGTCCTCCGTAACAGGCTCAAGTTTGTGCTGCAGCAAGACAGCCATTCTATGGATGACCACGGCTACAATGTACGCAGTCTATACTTTGATGACATGGACGATAGCGCGATGTTTTCTAAGCAAGCCGGCTTACTAAACAGGAAGAAAATCAGGATACGCATCTATAATTGTAGCGATCAAATCATAAAATTGGAGAAAAAAAGCAGATTCAACAACATGATTAAAAAAGAAGCAATTCAAATCTCGCGACTTGAGTACGACGCTATGATAACGAATAACATAGAGTTTCTGCGAGACGCTGGCACAGAGACTGCCCTGATGTTTTACTACGAGTTTAAACAGGCGCTCTTGCGACCTAAAGTGGTTGTGGACTACACGCGTGAAGCATATATGTTGCCCTACATGGGGATCAGAATCACCTTTGACAAGATGTTGCGTGCGGGGACTAGAACAGACATATTCGATACCGATCAAATCCTAGTCAAGGCCATGGAAGAGCACCTGATGATCATGGAGGTAAAATATGACCTCTTCTTGCCCGACTACCTAGCCAGTCTACTGCAGGAAGTATCCCGTGGAAAATTGTCCCTCTCGAAGTATGTGATGTGCAGGGAACTAAATCCCGCTTGGTTCTGAAGAAGCTCCGTTGTCTCGTTTGAGCGAGGCAGGAAGCTGGTACAATCAGTTGTCGTCACGCTGTGGGTAGATGGAGTTCGCTATCGTGACTTCGTGTTGTGCATGAGAACGCCATTTGAGTTTC
Organism: Bacillota bacterium; assembly: GCA_018333655.1. Taxonomy (NCBI): domain Bacteria; kingdom Bacillati; phylum Bacillota; species Bacillota bacterium. The sequence goes on from JAGXTJ010000056.1 coordinate 7,510, forward strand.
GCTCCTGCCATGAAGTGACGGTTAAGGGGTATCGATTTTGGGCACAGCATGGGCTCCTATGTGGTGCGCACCTACCTTAATGATCATGGCGATGAAGTCGCTAAAAAAATTGAACTACAGGCGGCGGCTCTTATCGGCACTCTCGAAATGTACCTAAAGGGTGATCGACCGTCTAAGCTACTAGACAAGCTTTCCTTTGGGTCATTTAACAAGACCTTTGCACCAACGAAGACAGCCTTTACCCATGCTGGTAATGTCCGGCGCGTTAGGCCCAGTGGGTCAAATGGGTGCGGGCGTTAAAAAAACAGGGAGAACGGCAGGCATGAAATGCTGCACGAAGTCAATCGGCAGCAGGTTTTTCAAGATGTGCTGGCCTGGCTACTAAGGTACAGTCTTTAGCGTAGCTGCATCTTAAAGGCCACACTGCTGCCGCGCACGACTCTGCCCTCGGTAACAGCTTGGTGTTCTAAGACGAGCTCTTTGTTAAGTATGGTCATCACTGAATGGGTGCTTTTTTTGGCCGCCTCGATAGCCTCACGGTCAAACTTAACTAGAGCCTGCCCAGGTATAACCTCCGCTCCTTCACGGCACAGTAGCTCGAAGCCTTGACCGCGTAGCTCTACCGTGTCGATACCGATGTGGAGCAGCACTTCTAGGCCGGTGTCGGTCTGCAGCACCACGGCATGACCCCCTGGGAATATCTTGGCCACGCGGCCGGAAATTGGCGCAACCAGTACGTTGCCCTGCGGCACGATGCCCACCCCCGGGCCAAGCATTCCCTGGGCGAAAGCCTCGTCTGGAATGGCACTAAGGGGGATGATTGCCCCGTCTAGGGGAGAAAGTAAGGTCACAAATTTTGCTTGGTTCAGCATTTCGCTGATGCGTTCGCGAAGCTGCTCGCTGTTGGTGCCCATTACTATCTGCCAGTTGTTGGTATCTGTGCGGATGACGCCCGAGGAGGGCAAGGCGGCGAGTTTCTCTTCGTCCACCCCCTGAGGATTAAGCAGGCAAACGCGCAACCGACTCAAACAGGCTGTAACATCAACGATATTCGTTAGCCCGCCCAGTGCTACCACTAGTTTTTCTGCTAACTCTGCCTCTGCGTCGGCTCTGGTCTTAGATATGCTCTCAGCTTTGCGGGCGGTACTGGTGGTCTCGGGGTTGTCGCGCCCCGGCGTCGGGTAGTTAAACTTGCGAATGATAAGCCGAAAGGTAAAGTAGTATACTAGCGCAACGACTACTCCTAAAGGGAATATCAGCCAGGGGTTTTCGGCCGGACCCAAGTTAATAAAGAACATAGGCAGGGCATAGCCATAGTGGCGGATGCCTAAGAGAAACGCCGCCAGAACTGTGAGGCCCGTAAAAAGAGCATGCACTACAAATAGTAGCGGCGCCGTAAAAATAAAGACGAACTCCACTGGCTCAGTTATGCCTACCATGATAGAGGTTAGGGCGGCTGTCAGCATTAACCCCGCCACTTGCTTGCGGTTCTCGGGGCGCGCCTCGTGCAGCATGGCGAGCGCTGCAGCAGGCAAGGCAAATAGTTTGGTGACAAATAGCCCACCCGTAAAGAAACCAGCGGTGGGGTCGCCCGCCATAAAGCGTGCTACTTCGCCCGTCACCAGGCTCCCTGCAGGGGTTACGTAAGAGCCAAACACATGCTCTACTAAGTTAGCGATAATGTGGTGCAACCCAGTCGGTATAAGTAGGCGGTTCAAGACGCCATAGGCAAAAATACCGTACCCACCGGTGGCGAATATCCACGATCCGACCGCCAGAATCAAGGTGTTAACAGGTGGCCAGAGGTGACCAAACATAAAGCCTACCGCCACGCTCGACACGGCTGTAACTAGCACCACAAAGCGCTTGCCCGAGAAGAAGCCCAGATATTCTGGTAAACGCACATTGCGAAAGCGATAGTAGAGCAGGGCGGTGTAGGCACCGACCATAATGCCGCCAAGGACACTCATTTCGTTAGGGATCACCCTGCCGCTCTCTAGCGTAATCCCGGGATTTATGGCCAGCATTACTGCTACCAGCACGACATGGCCAAGAGCTGCGGCGAAGGCGGCCATACCGTCGGAGTTAGTGAAGCCTAAGGCCACACCCATAGCAAACATGAGTGGCAGGTACTCAATTATTATAGCGGCCCCCGCCGCCCCAAAGAAACCTGGGCCAAAGCGGCCCCCTGCCATAAGCAGTGCCCCCACTGGCAAAACTACAATGGGCACCATCAAGGCCCTTGCTGTGCGCTGCATCACTTCACGCCACTTCACTTAGTAGCCCCCCTCCTAAGTCATCTAAGTCTATGAGACGACCACCCGCATTAGGATAGCTTGATCTGCCCAGCGTGAGCCTCGATATAGGCATCAAGTATCTGTTCAGCCACTTCTAAAGAAGGCACCACTGGGCTAAGGTTGAGCGCTAACAAGGCTTTTCTGTAGTTACCCTCGAGGGCCGCCTCTACAGTCAAAGCTTCGTAGGCCGCCACGACTTGCATGAGACCAAGCATGTCTAGCGACGGGGCTTCTACTGGCATGGGCCGCACCCCGCGCCTGTCGATGATGCACGGAATCTCCACACAGGCGTCATCGGCCATGCCGGGAACACAGCCGTGATTAATGACGTTGACGATGTATTCTTCACCTTTGTCGTTGTGGATGCTGCTCAAAATATTGACCATCAGTTCCGAATGCCAGGCTCCGCCGCGGCTCTTCCAGAGATGCACGTCTCCGCCCTGCGACACCGCCGCAAAGTGGCTGAGGAGCTCCTTCTCTATGTCTTGCACTTCCTCGCCGCGTGTCTTAGCTGCCTCTTTCTGCTTGGCGAGACACTCGCGCGTCAAGTAGTAATACTGAAGATAGGGTGAGGGGATGACACCTAGTTTGTTGTAGAGGCGTAACATCATCTTGGTTTCCTCGATGGTCTTGCCATCACTGCTAGGCAAGAGGGGCAAAATGTCAACTGAGCGCACCATGTGGTGTATAAAGGGTGTTATGTCCTTGCCCTCGGCAAAGATGCGACGAAACCAACCGAGATGATTGAGTCCGACGTAGTCTAGCTTGACCTTGCGGGGGGATACCTTCAGGGCCTCGGCCAAAAAGTACTGTATGCCAATTGGCACATCACAAATGCTGACGGCCTTGATTTTGCAGTGCTTAGCTAAGAGTGCCGCCACCATGCCCGAGGGGTTAGCATAATTTATGAGCCAGGCCTCGGGAGCATGCTGCTCGATATCTCGCGCTAGGTCGAGCATAACAGGCAGGGTGCGTAAGGCCATGGCAAAGCCACCGGGGCCTACCGTCTCTTGCCCAATCACCCCAAACTGCAGAGGTATCTTTTCATCAAGCACCCTGCCAGCTAGTCCGCCTACGCGTATCTGGCACAAGACAAACGCGCTGCCCCGAACTGCTTCTATGCGGTCTACGGTGGTGCTGACCTTAATAGTGGCATCGATCTCTCTAAGCATCTTGGCCACCAGTTCGCCGACAATCTCTAGTTTGCGAACGTCGATGTCCATTAGGCAGACCTCTTGCCAAGGCACTTCGTGGCGTATTTTTAACAGCCCCTCGATGAGCCCCGGAGTATAGGCACTGCCTCCGCCAATAATTGCTATCTTCACTTAATCACCCTCCTACACCTTTGCTCCTTAGTGCCTCTTATTGGCTAGAGCAGAGTTTTTTCCTCTTTTCAGGCACGAAAAATTACCTTCACATCCGCGAAAAGGTTGCCACCCTCAAATTGCTTTGTTAATATCGTAAACATAGCCAGCGAGCTTTGGATTGAGAGCGGGGGAAACAAGTAGTGCATGGGTATGAATTAATCGCGACGGCTACTTTTGGTTTGGAAAGCGTGGTAGCCGATGAGGTCAAGAAGCTTGGCTATGAGGATGCTAAAATTGACAATGGCAAGGTGACCTATCGGGCAGATTTATTAGGGATCTGCCGTTCTAACATGTGGCTTAGATCTGCGGACCGCGTGCGCCTAAAAGTGGGCGAGTTCCAAGCAGAAACCTTTGACAGCCTCTTTGAGCAGGTAAAGGCTTTGCCGTGGGAGCAGTATCTCCCTGCAGACGCTACTTTTCCGGTGGAAGGAAAGTCCATTAAATCAACCTTGTACAGTGTTTCTGACTGTCAAGCGATAGTCAAGAAAGCGGTTGTGGAAAAGCTGAAGCTAAAATACCAGGTTGCTTGGTTTGCCGAGACAGGGCCTCGTTATACAATTGAGGTCGCCCTGCTTAACAATACTGCTACATTGACCATCGATACCTCGGGGCCCGGGCTGCACAAAAGGGGTTATCGAACACATGCCGGTAACGCGCCCATAAAAGAGACCTTGGCAGCAGCTTTGCTTACATTGTCTAAGTGGTATCCAGATACCCCGCTTATTGATCCTTTTTGTGGTTCGGGGACAATCCCCATCGAAGCGGCCCTGCTGGGACTAAGTATGGCCCCAGGCTACAGGCGTGAGTTTGTATCAGAGAAGTGGCCCTTAATACCAGAAGAACTGTGGCGGCAAGCGCGCCAAGAAGCACAGGATATGATCAGGCTCGACAGGCAATTAGAGATACTAGGCGCAGATTGCGACCCTAAGGCCGTGCAGGCAGCAAGGCTTAATGCCAGAGCAGCAGGGGTGGAAGCACACACTCGTTTTGAGGTGCGTCCGCTAGCCGCTTGTAGCTCCACAGCACAGTATGGCAAGATAATCTGCAACCCCCCCTATGGCGAGCGGCTAGGGGAAAGAGGGCAACTGGAGAAATTGTATCAAGAAATGGGCATGGTTTTTTCTAAACTCGACTCTTGGTCCTACTACATTATCACTGCGCACCCCGACTTCGAGAAACTTTTCGGCCGCAGTGCCAGTAAGAAGCGCAAACTCTACAATGGGGATATCAAGGTGGACTTTTTCCAATACTTTGGGCCTCGGCCGCCGAGAACATTTTTCGTCAACACTAAGTAAGCCCCGCCGTGCCGGAGGCAAACAGCCTGGCCAGTAGAGCTAGAAGGGTTCATAGGGAGGATGCAGGGTGAGGATTTCTAAGAAGGACGCTTTGGACTGGTTTCTGTTTTACGCGATGCTACCTGAAGACGAGGAGCTAAGCGTAAAGCAGCAAGAGATACTTTACGCTACCTTTGCGCAAATCGAGGCCGCGATTGACCACCGCAATGAAGAGCTAATGGCCCATGTTCGCGGCTTAAAGACGCTTGAGAACAGGACTTTCTACGTGGGGCCAGAAAGTAAATTCCCCAACGGTTGCCGTTCCTGCTTGCTAGGGACAGGGCTAGGTGCCATACGTAAAACCAATAAATGCAACCTAGAGTGCCGTTTCTGCTACAACTACGGGCAGCTCCACGACATTCCTCCGGTTGGAGAGGGAATGTGGGAGATTGGCGGCACTAAACTATATGAGAAGGACCTCCCCTTGCTGTTTTCTATTCAGAAGAAGCCCACAGGCATTGCTTATGTCTATCTTGAGCCATTTATGGAAATCGAAAAATACCTCCCGGTCATCAAGAGGTTTAGCGACGCAGGCATTCATCAGCATATGTACACGAATGGCACTTTAGCCACAGAGCAAAGCTTGCGGGCATTAGGAGAAGCCGGTCTTAATGAGTTACGCTTTAACTTAGGTGCCTCTCTATGTTCCGACCGAGTCATCGAAAACATGGGTCTGGCTAAAAAGTATATCGCCGGTGTAGGCATCGAAACACCCATGACGCCTGAATTTTATGAGCAGTTTTTTCAAAAGAAGGAGGCCATCTTGGCGACAGGCCTCGATTTTATTAACTGTGCAGAGTTGCACCTAAATGAGAACAATATCGAAAACTACCTTGGCGAAAACATGTACATTTGTCGGCAAGGCTATATATCTCCGATTTGGAGCAGAGAGCTCACGCTTAAATTCATGGCTGTAGCAGCAGAAGAAAACTGGAATCTGGCTGTTCATGATTGTTCAAACTACACTAAATTTGCCCGCGGTTTAAATCTCGGTACTAATCAGGGGATGTGGTTCGGGGCCAGTAACTACGCCTGTGAATTTTCGCGGCTCCCGTACGAGGCCTTTTTGCCGATTCTACGCGACAAGAGCTTTCAGTTTATTGAAGAAGACGAACTGCCCGAGGGCTACAAACCAGGGGATCTGGTTCTGTGAAGAGCTAGGGACGGTTCTGCTTGCTTCACTTGCTAATAAGTGCACCTATGGCATCAATTTACTGGGACGCACAGAGAAGCATGCGCCAGGACGGGTTTTGCGTTGATATCCCCATGCAAAAATGCACTCGCGGCGCGAGTGCATTTGACTTGCTGTTAACTCTCCCTTAATTAGGACTTGATGATTAATGCCTATAATGAGGGCGTAGCATGAAAGGGAGAGTGTGACTATGCTTTCAGGTACGCACAGAATGTTTGGCCGAGCCATAGGTCATGCTCTAAGTAAGCCTTTTAGTGGCAGGGTTGTGCAGGCAGAGTTTGAGTCCGGGTGCGTTAGGCCTGACTTTGACTTGGCCTTTTTCAATGTTCCGCACTACAAAGACAAGTCACTACCCTTTGTAATGCGCCTGCTAAGCCAGCTCACTCATGACCCCTTGCCTAAAGACGAACCAGAGTGGCGGCGCTACTCTACACAACTAGGTGTCACCATGCACTTTATGGCAGACTACTTTTGTTATGCGCACAATGACAGGCGACTTATGTCCCTGCCGGAACACTTAGTCTATGAGTATTCATTGCACAGCCAGGCCGCCCGGCTGGACTTGCCTGCCATAGCAGCAGCTTGCACTGCGTTGCCGACCATGCAACCACTTACTTCCGTTGCCCTAGTTCATGAATACATCGAGAGAATGCATGCACGGTACCTTGCTGAAAGCCCTGCTATGGATGTAGATATTCACTACGCCTTAACAGTTTGCTCTACCGTGGCCGCAGCTGTGGTCTTACTTTCTTACAGCTTGTCCGAGAGCGCCATATCCGCTTAAAGGTAGAACTGTATGGCTTAATGCCCCGCTAGATGCGCAGGGAACCGCGGAAGCCGCGCACACCGTAGTAAGACTGCGCGCCGTTATGATATATGAAGACCTGGCCATAGCGGCGGTCGCCAAATAGCGCACCGCCGAGTTTTCTTATGTCGGGCGGCGTTTTTAGCCAGCTTGAGGTCTTGGTATCAAAATCGCCTAGTGTCTGTAGTTCGCGATACTCCGCCTCAGTTAGCATTTCAATGCCCATGGTTGCGGCCATATCCATAGCACTAGTTTCTGGCCTGTGCTCTTTCCTAGCTTCGAGTCCCGCGCGGTCGTAGCAAGTATTTCGCCGCCACGCTGGGGCCTCTGGAGCACAATCATAAAAGATGTACTCGCCCGTCAACTGATCAAATTTAACTAAGTCCGGCTCTCCGCCGGACTCTTCCATTTTATAGAGCGACCACAACTTTTCGCTCTTGGCCTCGAGCCTCGCTTGTACCTTAGACCACTCGCAGTCGCTATGGCGGCGCATGTTTCGCTCGAAACGCGCCTTAAGTGCACTAATGAGTGCCGCCTGTTGTTCTGGTGAAAGCTCGTGTCTTTCACTGTCCATAGTAAACCTCCCCTAGTCAGACTACATCTTGTACTTCCAGGTTAGGGTGGAGCACAGCAAGGCCCCGAAAAGGGCTAAGGCGCCCGCGCCCAAGAAAGCGGGGGTAAAGCTGCCTGTGGCATCATAGACGGCGGCACCAACTGCCGGCATAAAGGCACCAAAGGCGAGGCCCGTAAAAACTAAGCCGTAGTTAACGCCGAGGTGCTTGGTGCCAAAAACAGTCGCTGTCAAGGCGGGGAAGGTAGCTAGTACAACAGCCAGTCCCCAGCCGACGAGCGCTGCAGCGAGGTACAGAGTGACTAGGTTGACCGCGATGAGGTGGAACAAAACTAGCGTTACTGCTTGCAGAAGGAAGCTAGCCACCATTACTCGTACCACACCAAATTTATCGCTAAGGTAGCCGGCTACGGGGCGACCAAAGCCATTAAAGCCGGAGAAGACAGCCACAGCAGAGGCGGCTTCTACGGGAGTTAGGCCCATAACTAACCGCCCGAAGGGAGGAATAAGTGCGGCACAGAGCATGCCGCCGGCGATGACAGAGCCAAAAGCGAGCCACATAATCCAGAATACTGGCGAACGCAGGAGTTCGCTCGGAGTATAGTGTTTTTTGGCGCCAGTCTGGCTTGTGGTGGCCTTGGCTACCCATCCCGCAGGACGCCAACCCTCTGCCGGGTTGCGGAGCAGCCAGGCGGCCATTAAGCACATCGCAAAACTGATGACGGCGATGATAAGAAGGGTGCCCTCTATGCCCAGAACGGGAATCATGGAGTTGGCCTTGATAGGTGCCACCACCGTGCCAGCTAACCCCACGCCCATCACGGCACAGGATATAGCGAAGGCAGGTATGTCAGGAAACCACTTGCGCACTGGGGGTGCGACGCAGGCGTAAATCGTGCCAGCACCCATGCCGCCCGTAAAACCATAGGTGAGAAAGAGCCACCAAGGGTAGGGGAAGCGGCTAACCATAGCTGCTAAACCAAACCCAAGGAAGATTAGTACCGCCCCCAGTAAGCAAGTTTTTTGTGGCCCGATGGTATCTTGCAAGCGCCCCGCTGGCACCATAAACAAGGCAAAAACCAAGAAGAAAATAGTGAAGGGCATGGCGGCCTCTGCCGTCGACCACCCAAATCTTTCGACTAGAGGTAAAACCATCGGCCCCCAAGCGTAGGCCACCCCAGCCACAAAAGCGAGGACAAAACCTGCTAAGACAACGCTCCATCTGGTCCATTCGTGTTTGTTCATTACTTCTCTCCGACCTTCCTGGAACGCTGTGGACCGTTTATAGTTTGTCCATTTGTTCCGCATCGCTACTTTGGCACAGCCTACTGTGCCTAGCATTAATTCCACATGTCTATTTTAATTCCTGCCGTAAGGCCTTGGCAAATGCCGCGAGGATAAAGACACACAGTACTACTTACATGGGCCAACCACACATTCATGGATAGCCCCCCGCATCTCAGCAAGAGGGGCCTTTACGCCGGTCCAGATTTCAAAAGCCGCCGCACCTTGGTAGAGGACCATGCCCAAACCATTACTAGTGCGACAGCCCGCCTGTTCTGCCTCCTGCAAAAGGCGAGATTTCAGCGGGTTGTATAAAATATCACAAACTACAAGGCGTTTGTCAAGCCATGCCGCAGGAAGGGGGGTTTGGTCTTCGTGGGGGTTCATGCCTACCGCGGTGGCGTTTACAAACACGTCGACTTGTGACAGGGCTGCCTGCGTTTCTCTCGGGTCTACAGACACTACCTCGGCACAGGCGGCAAGCTTGTTGACGTCCGCGGCGAGTTCCACCGCACGGTTGGTTTCTACGTCGGCGAGAAATATGCGCCGTGCACCGCGCAAGGCTAGCACCGTGGCTATAGCACGCCCTGCGCCCCCACAGCCCATGATAAAGAAAGAGCACCCGAGAATATTAATATTTAAGTCCTGGTGAAGAGAGGTGGCAAAGCCTACTCCATCGGTATTGTAGCCGATGAGCCTGCCCTCCTCGACCTTGACTGTATTTACGGCACCAATCACTAAAGCACTAGGCTCAATTTCATCAAGATGAGGCATGACGGCTATTTTGTTGGGCTTGGTGACGTTTAAGCCGGCAAAATTCATGCGCCGGATGCCCCGCAGTAGGTCGCCCAAGTCATCTACCTCGGCTTCGATGGGAAAGTAGAGGTAGTTGAGGTTGGCTGCGTGAAAGGCTCGGTTTTGCATGGTTGGCGAGAAACTTTGCTTTAGAGGCTTGCCTAGTAGGCCAATGAGCTTGGTGGTGACATCAATGGGGTTCATAACACTCCTCCTCACTTGCTAAAGCGCTGCCGCCAGGCAGTAATTTGCGCCTTCCATTCAACTTGGTTGAGCAACATAAAGACCATAAAGAACAAAAGTACGGCTGTCAATGGATTGGTGACAAAGCCGACCAAGAAGGCGCTGACATCGCCATGTACGAGAGCCATGGCTCGCCTGTAGTTAGCATCAATTAACGGGCTAAGAATGACGCCGAGCACCATGGGGGCCAAGGGGTAACCATACATTTTGAGAAAATACCCGAAGACACCAAAGGCAATCATCCAGTAGACATCAGCGACATTGTTATTGATGGTGTAGCTGCCAACAGCTGAGAGTACGATGACAATGGGGATAATTACGGCTTTAGGAATTTCGACGATGCGGCTAAATAGACGAATGCCCGACATGCCAAAAATATAGAGGAAGATGTTTGCGAGTACGAGCGACCCCACCATCATCCAAAAAAACTCGGGCTGTTCCTTCATAAGCAAGGGGCCTGGGCGCAGTCCATGAATCATCAGTGCGCCGATTAGTACCGCGGTCACCGAGTCCCCCGGAATTCCTAAAGTCATCATGGGTATAAAGGCCCCACCGATGGCCGCATTGTTCGCCGCCTCGGGGGCTACCACGCCTTCCCAAGCTCCTTCGCCAAAGGGGCGGCTCGGGTTCTTGACGGTACGTTTGGCATGATCGTAGGCCATTAACGCGGCGATATCGCCACCCGTGCCAGGCAAGGCGCCGATAATGGTGCCAATGACGGAGCAGCGTAGTGCTAATGGCAGATTTTTAAGCACCAACTTAAGGTCTGGTACTATGCGGTCGATTTTTTGTTTGACAGGCGCAATTTTAAAGTGTAGTTGGTAAAGCCCCTCGGAGAGGCCAAAAAGGCCAATCATGGCCACGACAAAGCTAATGCCCCCGAGCAGTCTGGGCTGCCCGAAAGTAAGGCGCGGCTCGGCAGTAAAAGGATCCATGCCGACCAAGCCAACCAAGATACCGATAGCAGCCACTAAGAGGGCTTTGGCTAAAGAGCCGCGGCTCAAGCTCCCTACCAGCAACATACCCATGAGAGCGAGCAACAGGTAGTCGCGCGGTGCGAAGCTTATGGCCAAGTTGGCGACGAGGGGCGAAGCTACAGCCAAAACAACAATGCCAAAAAAAGTGCCGATAACAGACATGGTAGTCGCCAGCCCCATGGCTTTGCCGGCCTCTCCTAAACGCGCTAGGGGGTAGCCATCTAGCCCCGTGGCTACTGCGGAAGGAGCACCAGGAATATTTAATAGGATGGCAGAACGGCTGCCGCCATAGACTCCACCGACATAGATGCCTACCATTATGGCTAGTGCGGGGAAAACATCCCAAGTATAGGTAAATGATAGTAGCAGTGAAACCGCCATGGTAACAGATAATCCTGGTATCGCTCCGATGTAGATACCAACGAACACGCCAATTGCCACAAAGAAAATGAGCTCAATACTAAGAAAAGGTATTAAGAAGCCCTGAAGACCGAGCACTTCCATCCCTCCTGCCTATGGTAAGACCACCTCAAAGAGAAACGTAAACACAACAACAATGACCAGCACTGTGCCGAGGGAAATAATCGCTTTTTGGCGGAGATTGTTTTTGTCGAGAAAAAACATGGTGCCGAGTAAAAAAAGAAAGGTTGAGATGGCAAAGCCAAGGTGCACCAGTACGAGTCCATAGACAATGACCGCAGATAAAAGCAGTACCACATCACGCGAGAAGAGGTAGCTTATCGCTCCCGCAATATTATCACGGTGTAGTCGTCTCGCCTGTATAGCGAGGGTAATCACTAAGAGTATCGCGCCCACCACCATGAGCTGTGCTAGGGAGCCCGCCCCTGCAGGTATCCCTTGGAACACACCCCTGAGCTTTGCCGCTTGCTGCAACACGGCCAAGAGCAACAATAATAAGCCGCCGAGAAAAAACACTTCACCTGAACGTGCTCGTTCCTCATTCACAGACGTGACCCCCTTTTTGTGCCGTGAAAAAGGGGGGAAGTTACTTCCCCCCACCTGTAACTAGGGCCGTGCGATGTTAAATTTAGCGGGGGATTCTTTGGCTCCGCCGGCATCATAAATGAGCCAGGCCATGTGTTGCTGCCAACGGCTCATGTAGTCGCGTGCGGCATCGCCCGTTAGGCCAAGGCGAACTAAGCCGCGCTGTGTGGCGAACTCGACGAATCTGGGGTCGTTGTAGGCGGCCGTGAAAGCCTCGCGCAGCTCATTGACAATGGCCGCGGGGGTGCCCTTCTTGACATGCACGCCGTAAAAGAAACCAGCAACTTGTAGTAAGCTCTGTGCTTGGGGGCGTAGTTCGCCGAGGGCCGGCGTGTTGGGTATGGCGGCAAGGGTGTTGTTTGCTACCACCGCTAAAGCGCGCAGGGTGCCAGCCTGCACCTGAGGCGCTGCTGCTAGGATGGCGAGCCCAGTAACCTCAATATGGCCGCCAAGTAATGCCGTGATTAGCGGGCCGTCCCCGTCGAACGAAATCTGGTTAAATGTGACGCCTTCAATTTGCTTGAGAATCGCGGCTGAAACATAGGGCTGGCCGCCCACGCCGCTGATGCCGAGATTCACTCTGCCCGGGTTTGCTTTCGCCATTTCAATGAGCTGCTCATAGGATTGAATGGGGGAATCGGGCTTGACGACAATGACCGTAGGTCCTTGTACGGTGAGGATGATGGGCTCAAAGTCAGCGTAAGTTAGGGTGGATAGTCCGAGCACCTGGTAAAGCTGCGGGTTTTCGGCATGGAATAGCACATTGTACCCATCTGCTGGTTGGTCAAAGACATGTTGCGTGGCAATAGCGCCTGTCGCACCAGTTCTATTGGTCATGGTGATGCTCTGTCCGAGCTTAGTCTCGGCTATGGAGGCCAAGAGGCGAGAGGAGGTATCTGTGCCGCCGCCTGCGCCCCAAGCGATGGTTCCATCGATGCTGCGGCTAGGGAAGTCG
>JAGXTJ010000057.1 GCA_018333655.1 Bacillota bacterium
ATGTTAACCTCCTTACGATTGGATTTAAGAGATTATACATTATGCAAAGCTGAGACATTGGCAGTGAAGCGTGCAGCTCAGCCTCTCGGAGTGACTTTTGATAATGTAGGGCTTTTGATAAGCGAAAAACCTCGGGGGTTCGGGGGCAGAGCCCCTGAGGAGACTCACTCTTACTACCACTGCCCGATCAATGCATCTCCGGACAAGTTATACGGCAGTTCCCGGTCAACATACACCGTCTTCTGCTGGACATTATGGGCTTGCAGTAACACTGTGGTCAGCCGAACATAGTCCCTTTAATGTGGTATTTAGTATAACTTTACGTACCCTCAACTAATGTAGCCAGCAGCTTCTCACTCAGAATCGTCCTATCCCATAGGATAACGTTGTTCGCCCTGGCTAATGAAGCTGCTGATTCAGAGAAGAAGCTATTAGTTATCACGATCGCCTTATCCAGGTTATAGTATCTGATACCAGCAGCAGCTTCCTGGACGGCTGAGTTCCCTACGGTTCCCACGTAACACTTTGCTTGGATGCCAATGCGAAGACCATCTCGTTCGGCAATCAAGTCAATCCCTTGATCCGCCCCTTGCTTCGTTAATGCTGCATCATACCCCATACACGAAAACAAAGCCACAATACAGCGCTCAAATTCAAAGCCGTTCATTAGGTCAACATCGTGAATCAATATCACCCTTTTCTTAATGGTGGTCTTTTGAGCCAAACGACTTTTGAGTGTTTTCGACTTTTGTCTTTTTAGTGCTACCTGATAGACCTTATAAAACTCGTTAAAACAGGACAGATAATTTGCGTTTTCGGAGAAGACCTTGTTCTCCATGAGGTAGCAAATAAACGGTCCCGCATATTGAATAAGACCGTGGTTAATCGTATCAATAGACAGGTATACCTCTACTGCCTGATCCAAACCTTTAACCTCGTTACAGTCAAGGTGACTACCGTATTCGTTAGACCATGCTGTAGCAAGCGTATCACGGTTTAGCCTGTTAATCGCATGGTATAGTGCGTGCATAGTCTGTTTCTTATCAAGGTCTCTTTGTTCACGGATTATTTCCGATACCAGATCGAGTCCGTCTCGGAAATAAGCTCGGACCAATTCTTCATTATCAAACACCATTGATTGCATAACCTTGTCCCCGACCACGCGGCGGTTGACTTTCGCATACGTTGCCCGCTGTAGTTCGTCGGACCAAAAGAGAGACTCTCCAGGAGGCCACTGGTATGCGTAAGCTAGGAAGGCTTCGACCTGTGTAATCACTCGAGGATCAGCAAACAGGTCCCCAGGCATCTCCTTGATGAAACTATTTAGCATGACCACTAAAGTATCATCGTTAAGCAGTTCATCAACAAGTCCTAAGACTATTTCGCGCTCTTGTTTGTACATTGGTTCCAGTCGTGAATTTAAAAGTTGGTAGTGTGTTCTAATCTTTAGATATGCTTCAGCGTCTACCTTTACCATGTGTCCCATGGCAATTATGCTAAGACCATCTTCGACAGAGAGCAGCTGATACATCATGGGTCGTTCATTAGAACTTAGAACCGTAGTCGTTCGTGATCCCTTCCAAAGTTCGCCTGTACGTGTGTAAGTTTTGATTGCGGCACTGTTTCCAAACAACTCCATGGTGGCATTCACATAGCGCTTCACTTCGTCGTCGTAGTATAGTACGTAGCCAACATCAGTTCGTTCTAGCTTCAGGTCTTCTTGATACTGCTCCTCGGTTGACTTTACTTTTGACGGTTCCAGCATTGTCATGTTAATCACCTCCAATATAAACGCTACGTGAAGCATACGGGTTACCTAGGTATTTCACCCATTCGACTACAGGAAGTCGTCGTGCAACGTCAGCTAAAATCGCCATTGGTTGATATGAAGCCTCCCTTCATAGGTATACGAACAAGAGTGCCCCCCACTGCGTTGCGCTAGGGTAACCTCCAAAATCTCTCTTAGCACGGCGTCAACAATCCAGGCCTAACCACCATCCTAGAATCTGTTGTGGTGAATTACGCTCCCCCACTCCTCAGACTTGATTAGCATGACTTGTTTCTCACCTTCTTTTGCAAAAAGAAGATGGGCTGAGGAAAACGTTTGCGGTACCAACTTGACAGTCGAAATAATGAAAAGAGGCTATCCCTGCATAGTATAGTGAACAAGAGTCGCCGTTCGATTTAGTTCGATATCATACTTACCTAAGGCTTATGATACTTACTTTTAAGTCCTCTAGTGAATCGTAGCTCTCGATGCAACCTATAATTTGTCTGCTCGTTCAGGGCATTGAGTGCTCTAACCTCGCCTAATATCACTTGAGCCACTTACATGAATATCGATACTAGGAGATGCATCCCTACGAACATATGATATTTGCTGGCATCCATTTGGCAAAGATTACGTTTTCTTTGCTGTAAGTTCACCGTATTCCCTTATTCTCCTGCAAGACAATCCATTATTTTGCATCCCCTTAAGACAATTGTCTCAAGGGGCTTCCTATTTAGCACATCGGGGGGAAACATAGAATAAGCCAGCGTCTAGAGAAGGAGAAGGCCATAACAGGCGCGTAGAGGCAGAGAGCTGGTGCTAGGTCAGTAATCATCTACATTTACCGCAATATCCGTGAGGCCTTAAGGAGAACGGCTCTCGAGCTTTGTAAAGTGCGAGACTACTAGGTATAAACGCCTGTTTTCACCCCTTTTCACCCACTTCGTCGTCGCCACGGCGACATGGCGACCAAAATCACAGGCGACGCAAGAAAAGGCTCTTGGGGTACTTCCCCAAGAGCCTTGCCACTGCTATATAAATGGCGGAGAGGGAGGGATTCGAACCCTCGTCAGGGGTTAGCCTGAACACGATTTCCAGTCGTGCGCCTTAGACCAGCTCAGCCACCTCTCCGTGACTCGGCAGCAAGGGTTAGTTGCTGCCACTTAAGCAAAATATGGCGGAGAGAGTGAGATTTGAACTCACGGAACGGGTAACCGTTCACCCGCTTTCGAGGCGGGCGCATTCAACCGCTCTGCCATCTCTCCGTTACTTACGTTGCCGTAAATTAGAGAAAAAATCTTTTAGTAGAGAACCACACTCTTCCGCTAGCACGCCGTCGACCACCGCTACTTGGTGATTGAACTTGTTGTCGCGGAGGACATTCATAACGGAGCCGACAACTCCTGCCTTGGGGTCGTGGGCACCAAAGACTAAGTGAGGCAATCTCGCCAGCACCATGGCACCCGCACACATGAGGCAAGGCTCAAGAGTGACGTAGAGTGTGCAGTCTAAAAGCCGCCATCCTCCCAAGACCTGACTGGCATGCCGCAGGGCCAGCACTTCGGCGTGGGCCGTGGGGTCGAGGCCGTTTTCGCGAAAATTGTGTCCACGAGCAATGACCAGGTTATGGCGAACCACCACTGCACCCACCGGTGTCTCTCCGAGCTCATAGGCTAGCCGAGCTTCGACGAGAGCCTCCCGCATAAAATACTCGTGATTCATGGTGCACGCTCCACAAGTTACTGGCAAGCACAATGCCCATAACTTTGATCTCACTGGTGCACCCGGAGGGACTTGAACCCCCGACACGCGGTTTAGGAAACCGCTGCTCTATCCCCTGAGCTACGGATGCAGAAAGGTTACAAAAAACATATGGCGCGCCCGGCAAGATTTGAACTTGCGACCACCGGATTCGTAGTCCGTTACTCTATCCAGCTGAGCTACGGGCGCAAAAATGGCGGAGAGGGCGGGATTCGAACCCGCGATACGAGTTTAAAGCTCGTATAATCGCTTAGCAGGCGACCGCCTTCGACCTACTCGGCCACCTCTCCGTGCCAATCTACTATAGCACATCTCCCCTGCTCAGGCAATGGAAGATAGCTTGTGAAAGGATAAAGGTGGCGGAGAGAGAGGGATTCGAACCCCCGGTCCCTTGCAGGATCACTAGTTTTCAAGACTAGCGCCATAAACCACTCGGCCATCTCTCCACAGCATCAATCAGTATACCAAGGTTTTTGACTCTCGTCAATTGACTCTTACTGGCAATTTTTGGTGATTTTCTCCGCGCCCATGTAGGGCTGCAGTGCCAGCGGAATACGAACAGAGCCATCTTCTTCTTGGTAATTTTCTAGAATGGCCGCGACTAGGCGATCTATGGCTAGCCCTGAACCATTGAGGGTGTGCACGTACTCTGCCTTGACACCTGCGCTCGCGCGAAACTTGATATTAGCCCTTTTGGCTTGGAAATCACGGAAATTTGAGCAGCTCGAAATCTCTACATACCTGTTGTAGCTTGGCATCCATAGCTCAATGTCATACTTTTTGGCGGCGGCAAAACCAAGGTCACCCGTGCACATTTCTAAGACGCGATAGGGGATCTCTAGACGTTCAAGCACTGTGCAGGCGTCCCTTAGCAGGGTTTCAAGTTCAGCTGGTGAGTTTTCGGGGCGTACAAACTTAACGAGTTCCACTTTGTTAAACTGGTGCATGCGAATTAAGCCACGCGTGTCTCGGCCTGCTGCTCCGGCTTCTGCCCTAAAGGACGGGCAGTAGGCGGTGTAGTACAGGGGTAGTTGTGCGCCGTCGAGCACTTCCATGCGGTGCATATTCGTAACCGGGACTTCGGCCGTAGGATTTAAATAGAGCTCTCGGTCCGAAACCTTGAAGGCATCGTCCACAAACTTAGGAAACTGCCCTGTGCCAACCATGTTATCATAAGTGACCAGAAGGGGCGGCAGCACTTCTGTATAGCCATGCTCGGCAGTATGCAAATTCAACATGAAATTGATGAGGGAGCGCACCAACCTGGCGCCCTGGCCGCGATAAAGGGCAAAACGTGCCCCGGCAATTTTGCCGGCTCGCTCAAAGTCTAAGATGTCGAGTGCCACGCCGATGTCCCAGTGCGCCGCTGCCGCAAAAGAAAATTGCTTGGGCGTGTGATGCACGGAGAACACCCTGTTGTGGCTTTCATCGGGCCCCACCGGCACCTCGGGATCAGGCAGGTTAGGAATGCGTAGCAAGATATGCTCGAGCCTCTCCTCGATCTGCTTTATTTCTAGGTCGAGCTCCTTGATGTTTTGCCCGAGCGCCTTCATGTCCTCTTGCAGGTCTAAGGTTGGCGAGCCCTGCTTCCGCAGACTGGCTATGTTTTCGGTGACCACATTGCGATGAGCTTTGTGCTGTTCAACCGCGGTCACTTTCTGGCGGCGCTTTTCGTCAAGCACTAAAAAGTCCTCTAAGGCCACCGTCTCGCCCTTGGCCGCGACACCAGCACGCACAGCTTCTAAGTTGTTACGCACAAATTTCGCTTCAAACATCTTTCTCTCCTCCATTTCGCTAACTAGTATGGGGCCTACTTGCCAAAGAAACCCTCCCCGCGGGTAACAAAAATCGCCCCCTGATAAGGGGCGATTTTACTCGCGGTACCACCCTGTTTTGTCTCATTGACTATAACGCGTCACCGTCACCACTTTTCGTGGGCCGCCTTCGAAGTGGACTTCACCCGCTCCCTGCCACTGGCTTGCACTAGCCGCCAGCTCTCTGCGACAGAAAACGAATTACTCTCTTCTGCACTGCGTTTGTCTAATCTTAGCACAACTACCGCAGGCGCACAATAATTGTCCACCCGCTGCCAGAGAATTTGTCTTTTGCCCCAGCAGGGAATCATGGGCCAATATCGAATACAGAATACAAAAGACATATCGATGAAGGAGGCAGAGCGAATGAAAAAGCTCTCTGACCGCGCTCTCAACATCACACCCTCTATCACTTTGAGCATTGACGCTATGGCCAAGCAAATGGTGGCCAAGGGCATCAAAGTCATTAACTTCGGCGTAGGTGAGCCCGACTTTGACACCCCGCAGAATATTGCCTTAGCCGGCATCTCCGCCATCAACAAAGGGGAGACACGCTACACCCCGGCCGCGGGCACAGAAAGCCTGCGCCAGGCCATCTGTGAAAAGCTCGAGCAAGATAATGGCCTCTCCTACCTGCCGTCGCAAATTGTCGTCTCTAACGGCGCTAAGCACTCTTTATACAATGCCTTGCTGGCCCTCTGTGACCCGGGCGACGAAGTCATTATTCCCACCCCCTACTGGGTGAGCTATGCCGAGATGGTCAAGATGGTCGGGGCGGTCCCCGTCTTTGTGCACACTCGCGAGGAAGAAGACTTCAAGGTGCGTATCGAAGAATTACGCGCTGCCCTTACCCCAAGGACTAAGGCACTCATTCTCAATAGCCCGAGTAACCCCACAGGCATGGTCTATAGCCGCGACGAGCTCGCGCCTATTGCGGCCCTCGCCATCGAAAACTCTCTCTATGTCATTGCCGACGAGATCTACGAGAAGCTCGTCTACGACGAGGTAGCTCATACCAGCATCGCTTCCTTGGGCGATGAGATTAAGAACTTAACTATTGTCATCAACGGCATGTCGAAGGCCTATGCCATGACCGGCTGGCGCATTGGCTACACAGCGAGCAATGCTGCTTTAGCTAAGGCCATGGGCAGCCTGCAGAGCCATGCCACCTCGAACCCAAATTCAATTGCCCAGTATGCCAGTATCGAAGCCTTGCGGGGTTCACAAACGACAGTTACAGGCATGGTCAAAGAGTTTGCCGCGCGGCGCCTCTCTATGGTTGAACTTATCAACGACATTCCGGCGCTTTCCTGCCGCTTGCCAAAAGGCGCCTTCTACGTCATGGCCAATGTAAGTCAGCTCCTTGGCCGCACTATAGGCGGCGAAGTAATTGCTGACGACGTCGTCTTGTCCCGCATGCTCCTAGAAAAGGCCCATGTAGCCGTGGTACCAGGCTCAGGCTTTGGGGCGGGACAATTTTTACGGCTCTCCTATGCCACCTCGATGGATAATATTGAGGAGGGGCTACGCCGCATCAGGACCCTACTGCAGTAACAGTAACCCCTGGACTTATGGGCCCAGTTACTGATTAGTCCTACTTACAGAAAAGAGATGGCCTTCCGCAACAGGAAAGCCATCTCTTCTTGTTTCGCCTACTGATCTCTCCTAGCCAAGCATAATGCCACACTGGCCGAGCAATCTAGATAGCTCTACCCGTAGTTGCTTGCGGGCGCGATACAGCTTGCAGCGCACTGATTCGACTGAACACGCCAGTTGCGCCGCCATTTCTTCATAGGTCATGTTTTTTACGTCCTTCTGCACGATCAGCTTGCTATATACTGCGGGAAGCTTACTAAAGGCAGCCTCTAAGCAGCGGCGAATTTCTTCGTTTTCCCATTTCTTTTCGAGACCGGATAAATCTAAACGCGCTAAAGGCTTGAGGCCCTGTAATTCGTGCCCCTCTAATGTTTGCAGGGAGACTTGTGGCGAGCGGCGCTTTTTGCGCAACATATCAATGTGATGGTTTTCCATGATACGAAGCAGCCAGGTGCCAAAAGAAGATTCCCCGCGAAAATCTTTCACCTTAAGCCAGGCCCTAAGCAGGGACTCTTGCACCAAGTCATCTGCTTCCTGCCAAGATGAGGTCAACCTAGTCGCTCGCTTTTTCACCAAGGCCAAGTAGGTTTTTACTACCTCTTCAAAGGCCGCCCTATCGCCTTTGCGCAGAAGCTCCAGTAATTCGGACAATGATGTTATCCCCTCCCTAAGAACAGCCTATGATCCCTAAAGGCCCAAACCCAAGTATACAAGAATAATATCTTAACTAGGCTAACTAGCTTGATTCATTATTCGCGCTTAACAAGCTAATTCCTCTTGCAAACTCTCCTTGGGGGAGTCTTTTTTCTACTGCAGCCCTTTCCGCGAAAGGCTGATGCGTTGCCGCTTGGCATCGATGCCTAGCACCCGCACTTCGACTACTTGCCCCACCGCGAGAACATGCGAGGGATGCTTAACAAAGCTGTCACTAAGTTCGGAGATGTGGATTAGCCCATCTTGTTTCACGCCAATATCTACAAAGGCCCCAAAATCTATAACATTACGCACTACGCCACTGAGCATCATGCCTGGCTCTAGGTCCTCCATTTGCAGAACGTCGCTACGAAAAACCGGCCCGGCAACGTCTTCGCGCGGATCGCGCCCTGGCTTCTCTAAGGCAGCGTAGATATCCCGCAGGGTAGGCAAGCCCGCGCCTAACTCCTGCGCCGCCTTGGCGAGCTTTTCTCCGGAGAGCTTAACGCGACCCTGCGCTATGTCCTCTGTTGTGGCCTGCACGTACTGCAAGAAGCGCTCCGCGAGCTCGTACGACTCTGGGTGTACAGGGGTAGAGTCAAGCACATTCTCAGCCTGTGCGATGCGTAGAAAACCCGCGCACTGTAAAAAGGCAGCAGGGCCAAGCCGCGCAACTTTCTTAAGCTGTGCACGGCTTTTAAAGACGCCATGGGCGTCGCGATAGGCGACCACGTTCTTAGCAATAGTTGGGGTTATGCCCGCCACATGGCGTAACAGCGCGGGCGAAGAAGTGTTAAGGTCAACACCGACGGAATTAACACAGTCCGTGACGATGCCTTCGAGCTTACTGGCTAGGGCCTTTTGATTGACGTCATGTTGGTACTGACCCACACCGATGGCCTTAGGGTCGATCTTAACTAACTCCGCCAAAGGATCAAGCACGCGGCGCCCAATGGAGACGGCGCCCCGCAAAGTAACGTCAAGCTCCGGCAGCTCTTCGACCGCCAACGGTGAGGCTGAGTAGACCGAGGCTCCTGCCTCGCTGACTATGGTGTAGGGAAGGCTGAGGTTGTTCTCCTGCAAAAGATGGGCGATAAATTCTTCGCTCTCTCTTGATCCCGTACCATTGCCAATGGCCACCGCACTGACCGCATGCTCGGAAATCAGCTTGAGCAGAGCCTTTTTGGCGGCTAGTTTGTCATTGTGGGGCAGGGTAAAGTAGGCCACCCCTGTTTCTAGCACCCTGCCTGTAGGGTCGAGAACGGCCAGCTTACAACCAGTACGATAGGCTGGGTCTATGGCGAGAAGGGTCTTGCCCTTGACGGGAGACTGCAACAAGAGTTGCTTAAGATTCTGCCCGAAAACGCTAATTGCCTGTGCCTCCGCGGACTCAGTCAGCTCGGCGCGTACTTCCCGCTCGAGCGATGGCCACAGCAAACGTTTACAACCGTCACTAATGGCGCTACTGACAACAGCCTGCTCGCCTAAGTCGCTGCCTACAAACTGTTGCCTCGCGAGGCGCAGGGCTTTAGCTTCATCGTAGACTAACTCCACCGCCAGCGCCTCTTCGCTCTCGCCCCGATTAATCGCCAAGATACGATGTGGCGGCAGGCGCCGCAAGGGCTCTGCAAAGTCGAAGTACATCGCGTAGGTGGCGTCCTCGTGGTTCTTGGCACTTGTCTTAATACTGCCCTCACCGCGCAAGAAATGCCGCATAGCTTCGCGCACCTGGTATGACTCGCTCATTTGCTCTGCTATGATGTCTTTAGCCATCGCCAAAGCCATGGTGGCCTCCGTGATACCGTTTTCTAGGGTGCAAAATTTGGCAGCCTCGCCGAGCACTTGCGTTTCAGTGTGACTAGGGTGGGCCAAAAGGTAGTCTGCCAGGGGCTGCAAGCCCTTTTCTTTAGCCATCGTGGCCCGCGTGCGCCGCTTAGGACGAAAAGGCAGGTAGACATCTTCTGCCTGCTGCAGCGTTTGTGCGCCTGCCAAGAGGGCCTCGATTTCTGGTGTTAACTTGCCCTGCTCGCCTATTAAGCGCACAAGCTCAGCTTTGCGCTCGCCGAGCTGCTTGAGATATGCTAACCGCTCCTCTAAGGCTCTAAGTTTTACTTCATCTAATTCACCTGTTACTTCTTTGCGGTAACGCGCGATAAAGGGAATGGTGTTCCCTTCTTGTAGCAGTTTATCTACACTCTCTACCTGCCCGCAGGTTACACCTTGCTCCCTCGCCACTCTTAGGTATAGCTCCATCTTAACCTCCACGACCATAGCCTGCTTCGGCCGGCTTCACTTGTCCATTATACTACATGCCTTGTGGCAGAGAAAAATTCTTTATGCCCTGCTCTGTTCTGGCAAAACCAAAAGACCCTGACCATTGTCTAATGTATAGAGCGGCAAAAACGCTGCTAGGAGGGATGTCGGTGACTTTAGTAGAAAAAGTGGCCCGCGCCAAAAGAGGGGATGACCAGGCTTTTGCCGACTTGGTCATGTCGCGCCAAGAAAAGCTGTACCGTATTGCTTACAGCTATGTGGACAACAGAGAAGACGCGCTAGATGTAGTCAGCGAAACCATCTACCAGGCCTATGTTTCGCTGCAGAAACTGCGCCAAGACGAATACTTCTACACTTGGCTGACCAGAATCTTAATCAATCGCGCCATCAATTGCAGCAAGAGGAGGCGCACGGGCGAACGCGATAGCAGAGACATCCCTTTAGACACGGCACCGACTAATCGCGAGTCACTGCTTGATCTCTATGCTGCGATAGGCCGCCTTCCGCGGGAGCAAAAGACAGTCGTCATTTTAAAGTACCAGAGCGACCTGACCCTCGAGGAGGTGGCCGACGTAATGCAGGTCCCCCTCGGCACTGTCAAGACCTACCTGCACCGCGCCCTCAAGGAACTGCGCCTAGAACTAAAGGAGGATGACCAATGAGCCAGAGTACAAAAGATACCTTGCGCCAGGCTTTCGACCATATCACCGTCGCGCCCGAACTAGACAACACCATTCGTCGTTCCATAGCTCGTGCCTCTAGCAGGCGTAGACTACAGGGAGTACTAAAGAAGTCCCTGCTTTCCGTCGCTGCCGCCTTTCTCATCTTTGCCGTAGGCGTCAACTCCCTACCCGCTTTAGGTAACACCATGGAGGGCATTCCTGTCCTTGGCAGGCTAGTCAGCGCGTTACGCCTCGACAGGATGGAGACCGGCGGCCAGATTACGGACGGTTTGCATGTGGGCCCGCTTACTTTTTCTCGCGACACCATCACCCTGAATTTCACTACGGGTAATTCTCTGGCCGAGACGGCTCCCTGGTACAAAGTGACCGAGCACACCCACCCTAGCAGCCTAATTGTCGAGGTGCACGGGGTGCGCGGGCTACACCCTAGCGCCATCAACCCTAACTTCGCCGGCCATGCCTACATCAAGGAGATGTACCGTAGTGTGATTCTCGATGATTCCGCCCTGCGCTTTGTGATTGTCTTTAATCAGCCGGTAGAGACCGTCGTGCGTGAGCTTACCTCCCCCGCTGCTCTGCAGATTGTACTCAGCGCCGCACCATCTCCGAGTGCAGCTTCTGTCTATGCCGTACGCACTTATTCGCAAACCTCGAGGGGTAGCGCAGGTGAGCTAGAAGAAAACATTAGAGCAGCCTTAGAGTGGCAGGGCGAAGGCGTGCGCATTTTACGCGACGCGCAAGGCGGCTACATGGCCGAGGCCGGTCTCTTTGCGACAGAAACGGCCGCCCAAGAGTTTGTGACTAAGCTTCGGGCTGCGGGCCTCGGCGATACTGCCCTCACCATTGAGAGGCGGGGTCCAAACGACATTCCCCTGCATCTTCGTCCCTAAACAGTCCCTGCTGCCAAGTCTCTGCGTCTAAAGATTTAGAGGTGGCTGCCTAGAACGGCGGCCACCTATTTTTTAGCCTAATTTTCGATAAGATAATTTTTGGGGCAGGATATTTCTAGACACGTAACGAATGCGATAAGAAATTGCTTGGCAAAACGACTTCGGCATTTCCCAGGAAATAAGTGCACTACAATGAGGGCCTTAGTTGACTAAGTAAGCGAGAAAGAAGGGATTATCTTTGGTCAAAATAGTAGTAAAAGGCGAACTGTCCTCTGCCGAGCGTAGCGATATTTTGTCCTGCTGCCCGAACGCCGATATTGTCGCCGGTAGCGATGAAGAAATTTCGCCCCACTTGCCCACGGCCCAGGTAGTCTGGGGGAGTTTGACCCCGGGCCAAGTAGCTGTGGCGAAAGCACTACAGCTCATGCAGGTGATTACAGTGGGGGTAGACCATGTACTTTCACCTGCGCTCTTGGCTAGCGACGCTAAGCTCTGCAGCACGCGAGGCATGCATGGGGCCACAATTGCTGAACAGGTCTTTGCGCTCATGCTTGGTCTTGCTCGTGGCCTACCCACACTTCTTACGCAGCAACAAAAAAAGAGCTGGCAGAGCTACCGCCCCTCTCTTTTGCAAAACACTACCGTGGGCATTGTAGGCTTTGGCACCCTAGGGCAAGCCATAGGTAGACGCGCCCTAGCCTTCGACATGAAGGTCATTGGCCTAAGACAACACCCCGTGCCCTCCCCTTATGCTACCGAGGTTTGGGGCATTGACCGTCTCGAAGAGCTACTGCCACAAGTGGACCACCTAGTGCTGGCGGTACCGCTAACTACAGCCACGACGAACTTGCTCACTAGGGCGCGACTGAAGATGCTTAAACCAACTGCTTACCTCTACAATGTGGCGCGTGGGGCTGTGGTTGACGAGGAGGCCTTAGCCGAAGCTCTCGCCCATGGTCAACTGGCAGGAGCTGGGCTAGATGTTTTTGTGACCGAACCCCTGCCAGAAAGCAGCCCCTTGTGGGGTCTCCCTAATGTCATCATTACCCCCCACACTGGCGGCTACCTCGCCGACTACCGTCGCCAGGCCTTTGCAATCTTCTTAGAAAATTTGCGTCGCCTACAGTGTGGCCTACCCCTGCTAAATGAAGTGGACAAAGTAACGGGTTACTAGTACCTGTCAGGCGCACTGTGCGCCGCCACTAGGAGGGTCATGGCCAGTACCGCCTCCCCCACCACGGCCACGGCTGGCACCAAGGTGGTATCGCTGCGCTCGGCCACCGGCTGCGCCACCTCCTTGGTGAGGATATCTACCGTTCGACTGGGGGTGAGGGTGGGTGTGGCCTTAACCGCGCAGCGCACTACCAGAGGCTGCCCCGTTGTTACCCCCCCGGCAAGCCCAGCATTACTACTGCCTTGATAGAAGATACCCTGCTCTCTGTCCCAAGCGAGAACATCACCACAGCTGCCAGGGCTCTGCCTTGCCATCGCAAAGGCCGTCCCAAATTCTATACCTTTGATGCCAGGTATAGACACTAGGTCGCCAGCTATGCGCCCGTCTAGTCTACGGTCGGCATGGACATAGGAGCCCCAGCCCACTGGCAAATTAAAGGCCACGATCTCCACTATGCCCCCCACGCTATGCCCGTTTTGCCGGCATTCGGCAATGAGGGCGTCGGCCGCTTGCTGCCGCTCTTTGTCGCCGCAGCCATAGGGTTCGTTTGCCGCCTCTCGCCATTTTTCAAGCTCTTGTGGCTCATCTGCCAGTGTCAAAGGCCCGAGACATCGCACCCGACTATATATTTCTACCCCAAAACGACTAAGCAGTTGCCGCGCCACCGCGCCCTGCGCCGTGCGCATCGCTGTCTCCCTCGCCGACGCTCTTTCGATAACATTCCTAATATCAGTAAAGCCATACTTAATAGCGCCTGGGTAGTCGGCGTGGCCGGGGCGCGGCGTCGTAACTACTGCCCCTGTCGAGGCCTCGGTGGGGTGCATGACACTCTCCCAATTGGCATAGTCTTTGTTTTCTATGTACAGCGCTAAAGGACTGCCCAAGGTGTAGCCCCCCCTTAAACCGGAGAGAACTTTTACTTGGTCAGCTTCAATGGACATGCGGCCGCCCCGACCAGGCACCCGCTGTCTGCGCCTGAGCTCCGCATCTATTTTCGCCACATCAATATACACTCCAGCCGGCAGGCCTTCGATAATGCCGGTCAAACCTGGCCCGTGCGACTCACCCGCGGTTAAATACCGAATCATGCTCTCTCACCTCGCGCCAGGCGCACTAAGTCCGCCCAAAAATTAGGGTAGGAGACGGAAACACAATCGGCCCCACCAATGGTCATCTCGCCGCCCGCTAGAGCACCGGCCACAGCTAGAGCCATGGCCAGGCGATGGTCGCCGTGCGAATTGACCGTCGCTCCTCTGAGGCCCCCACCAGTAATGGCAAAGCCATCTGGATACTCCTCGGTCTGCACACCAAGCTTGTTAAGCTCCCCGAGCAAGGCTCTAATGCGATCACTTTCTTTGAAGCGCAGCTCAGTGGCGTCTCTCACTTCAGAGCGTCCCTCTGCGCACGCTGCCGCTACGGCCAAGATAGGTAGTTCGTCAATCACGCGGGGGACTAGCTCCTTGGCAATGTAAAAGCTCCGCAAGCTTCCACCACTTACTTCAATAAATCCCGTTGGCTCAGGCTCCTCTGTCTCTACCTCCCAGTGGACCGACGCACCCATGCCTCGCAAGACTTCCAGGAAGCCGGTGCGCCCCGGGTTAAGACCCACCCCCTCGATGCGCAGTGAGGCCTGTGGCAGGCAGGCGGCCAAGACGACCAAAAATGCCGCCGCGGAGATATCCCCTGGCACCCTAAACTTAAAGGGCGCCACAGCGCTGCCCTCCACCTCTGCCCAGGCTGGCCCATAGGCCACTTTCGCCCCGAAGGCTTGGAGCAGGCGCTCAGTATGATCACGTGTGGGATGAATTTCGGTGACACGGGTTTTACCCGCACAAGACAAGCCCGCCAAAAGGATGGCCGATTTGACTTGGGCGGACGCTACTTCGGGGCACCAAACTACCGGGTGCAAAGTGCGCCCCCTGATAACAAGCGGTGGGTGTCCCTCTGTCGTGCTGACCTCGCCTCCCATCGCCAAGAGTGGCTTGACCACCCTCTGCATGGGGCGTCTCTGCAGAGAGTCGTCGCCAGTGAGCATGGTCGACACTTCGCTCCCAGCGAGGATTCCTGCCAATAGTCGCATCGTGGTGCCGGAGTTGCCACAGTACAAGCCGCTCGCTGGCGCACACAGGCCTTCTCTGCCCACACCGTGCACCGACAGCGCCCCACCCTGCACCGCGAAGCGTACACCGAGTGCGCTTAGGCAGCTTTGTGTGCTCTGCACGTCATCCGCCGACGACAAGTTGTAGACTAGAGAATTTCCTCTGGCCAAAGCCCCTAGCATCAGGGCGCGATGGCTGATTGACTTGTCAGGCGGCATCTCTAAGACAGCGTGAAATGGTAGAATAGAAGAAATTACTTTGTCCACAGTTATCACCCCATTATATTTTAAAGGAGGAATTACTATTCAAGATCTGTTCTTTAGCGGGATGAGTTACGACGAATACGTGACCAAAATGGGTGAGGACCATCGCACTGGGTTTGCCAAAAGTTACACTGAAGCCTCTATCTCCCCACATGACCTAGCCCTACTAAAGCGGCTAGCTGGCCCAATTTATGCGCTGGCCGTCAGCGAACCGCGCTGTGGCGATTGCCGCCTCAACTTGCCGGTACTAGCTAAGCTGGCCGCCCTTAGTGAGGGCAAGCTTGTGCTACGTTGTCTAGACAAGGGCGCCCATCCCACGCTCTTAGACGATTATCGCGCCGCGGATGGCAGTGTACGCATCCCCACTTTTATCTTCTTCTCTTCTGACTGGCGCCTCTTAGGTTACTTTGTCGAAAGGCCGGCACAGGTAAGCCACATCTTGGCCACGGGAAGCGCCGAAGAAGTACGCGAACTGCGGATTCAGTACAATGGCGGTCGGTTTGCCCAAGCGGTAATCGCCGAGATTATGGCCATACTGTCTCGCTAGGTGCCCCCTAGACTTAAGTCTACCATGAGTCTCTCCCATAACATAGGAGCAGAGCTGGCCTTGTGTTATACTAAGAGGGCAGTACATATACGGAGGTGTCGGCAGTGAAAATTACCCGCGATATGGGAATTCAAGACGTCGTAGATACATACCCAGAATTGGTGCCCGTCTTTTTTAAGCATGGCCTAGGTTGCCTCGGTTGCGCAGCAGCCCGCTTTGAGAGCATCGAACAGGGCGCGAACGCCCACGGTATTGACGTGGACTTGCTACTAAGCGACCTCAACAAGGCTTTGTCTCAGTAGCAGAGGCGGAGTCACACCCCCCGAAGAAACAATTCTTGCGGCAAAGTGAAGGGAGAGCGCCTGCTCTCCCTTCACTTTGCCTATTTACATGCTCTGCACTTCTCTTATCGAGCAGGCTACTATCGCTCGAGGAGGTAGAGACGCATTCTCCGTCTCCCAAAACGCAGCGCCTCTGCCAAGCTCTCAAAGTAGATGTCAATTCTGTTGCCGCGGATGGCACTGCCAGTGTCAGTGGCCAAGTACTGCCCACTTAAGGCGCGCGACACCTCGCAGAGACCCTCTATATAGACCTTGCTAAGCAGGGGAATGAGGCTGGGATCTACGGCAATATGGCCGACTTGCACCGGCAAACCAGAGAAAGTGATTCCGTACTGCGGGTGTCCGGGCGACTTGCCCGTACTCTCTGCCCCCGAGGTGTACGCGGTAGCCGTGACATAGATAACTTTCGTGTAGCGCAGGTTGTTTCCCCCACGTGAAAGCGTTCCCACGGTGCCGTACTCCACAATGCGGTCCACTTGTGGTTGCAAGACTTCACTGCGAACCAAGGTGCGGGCAACTTCTACGCCATCTTCCAAGACTACGCTAAAATGCTGTGCCTCCCTACCGTCACGGCCTGCCTGCAGCACTCGCGTCACCCCTCGATTAACGCTAGCGCTCGGCCGCCTTACCTCACGAAAGCCCAATCTTTTGTACACGACTTCCTCTTGCGTAGTCACCCGCGTGACGGCAATGGTCGCTTGATCTTCGAGCAGAGTGTCGAGAGACGGCTCTACCCGGTCTATCTCGGCCACCTTGATGCCCGCCTCTTCTAGCGCCGCAGCCACCGTGTCTCCTAACACAGAAGCCCTGCGCACCGCGCCATCCACTAGTATGGTGACCTGGCTCACCCGGAATACGGGCTCCGCGATATCCGCGGGCGCATCTGCCCCTAGGGGACTTGCTAGTCGCCAAACCTCATCATTGTCTCCCGCAACTGTGCAACCAACTATCAATAGTGTTGCGGCAGCAAGCAGTCCTAGTCCCAAGAGTAAACCCTTGATGCCAGTCTGTTTTCTTGCCATCATCCTACCTCCTTGAGCAATATGCTTATTTACGACGCTAAAAAGCGTACCCACAATGCCTAACGATTATACACAACCTTACTTGATGATATGCGCAACACTTTAAGAAGTGGCATACGAGCCACTTTAAGAAGTGGCATACGAGCCACTAGGTTTTCAGTTTAACATACAGAGAGGCGACTTGCCAAGTTTACACCCCCCTTGGCAAGCCAAAAAGGGGCAGCCGCGTGGCTTACCCCCCTTTGGTGGCCTCACTTATTCTCTGGCTAGACTCGACAAAATAATTTTTGCGGTGCCCAAGTTAGTCGCTAGCGGCACCTTATGAACATCGCAAATGCGCAGCAACGCGGTAATATCGGGCTCATGGGGTTGCGCCGTCAAGGAGTCGCGCAAAAATATAACCATGTCCGTAGCCTTGGTGGCCACCATGGCACTGATCTGAGCATCTCCCCCCTGGGGGCCTGAGAGCACGCGTTCAATGGCCAAGCCTGTTTCTTTCTTCAGCAGAGTGCCGGTAGTCTCTGTCGCCACTAACTGATGCTTGGCCAAAACCGCGCGGTACTCTACGACTAATTCGACCATCTCTAGCTTCTTCTTGTCATGAGCTATAAGCGCTATGCGCATAATGAATCGCCCCTTTTCCCGACCTTAGGCTTTAGTAGTATCTACAGTCTCCACCCATGGGTCTATACTAATACTACCATGCACCGAGGTGGCTGTGATAGCCAAGTGGCGCGTAAAGTTGCCACGTGGCACGGCCCACAGCGACTTGCCCACGGCACCCTTTTTTACTTCTACCACGAGGTCAGGCAAATTGCATTCGACTCGGCCATGCACATTGCTGGCTCTACACTGCATACCGATGTCCTTAGACTCGCCTACGCTGCCCCGAATGCTGCCATTGACCGTCTTTAGGCTCCACGCCCCCTCGCGAGGCTCTTTGCACACGAGACTAATGCCTCCATTGATAGTGCTGCAAGCGACCATGGCGGCACATCCCAGAAAAAGGATGCGCCCATTAGTAGAAGAAAGGCTTACCTCCTCCGCGTCACCCTGCACTTCAACTTTGCCATTGGTGGTCGTCACACGCACAACGCCCAAGACATCATGCTTGACTTTAATGCTGCCATTGACGGAGAGCAGGTCAAGATCACAGCACCTGCTTAAGGGCCATAGTAGGCGAAAATGCACGGCACTTCGCTGCCCAAAGACTTGCTTGGCCGCGATGAACAGCCCTTCTTTATTCTTTTCCACGGAGTACATTTGCTTGGCTTGCTCCCTAGCTTCGTCCCTGTCTTCGGCATACACGCTCTTTTCAACAGAGAGATGCCACTTGTCATCAGGGGACGCCCCCACTTCGATTCTGCCATTCACCCCGCGAATACTGACCTTGGTAATGTCCTCACTATCTATCTCGCCTGAAAGATCATCCTGCCAGGTGAAACTACTACCGCCAAAGCTCCTTAGGAAGTTGCCCAGTATACTGCCTAAGCCCCCGCCGCCAGAGTAGTCGGCGCGCGCTTCTTCTTGCACGCGCTTTACCGCCTCTTCCATCGTTTCCCGCGCCCCATGCAGCTGCTCGCGGATAACCTCGGCAGTGTCGTGCAACTGCCCTTTAAGCGTCTCCTTGGTTTTGCGGGCGAGCACCTTGGCCTGTAGCCTAGCACGCCGCGCCATTTCATCAACGGAATGGTCGCCCTTTGGCGTAGACTCAGCGAGGGCTTTGATTAAACTGGTGGCCTCAGCGGCAGTTATCTTACCCTCATTAAGCATTTGCAGTACCTGCTTAGTTTCTTCGCTCATTGAAAGCACCCCCTTGTTTTTATTAAGCTTATATCATGTCAAAATCAATGTCAAGCTTGATAAACACAAGGCAACATATCAACTCAAAATAAAAACTCCCCCTGCCCTTTGCTACCTGGGGCAGGAGGAGTTTTTTACTTGTACGCAGGACGCGTACCCCGTGGCCAACAGCTTAGGCTGGCTTTGGCGCGTCGACAGGACAGACAGCAGCGCATGCTCCGCAGTCGATGCACTTCTCGGGGTGAATTACATAAATTGGCCCCTCAGTAATTGCTTCCGTAGGACATTCTGGCAAACAGGCACCACAGGCAAAGCATTCGTCAGAGATTTTATAAGTCATCAATGTCACCCCCTCCATACTCCCTACAAGCATTTTAACACTTACCGCGGCCTCGTCAACAGCGCCGGCGCGATTTCTGGCGCTTCGGCCAATAATCTTAGCAAGAGATGGGCCGTCACCGTAGCGTCCCCTAGCGCCCTATGGCCGCCTACGGCCAGGCCAAGATGGGCACAAAGAGTCTCTAGGCGGTAGTTAGGCAAGCCCCTCATGCCCCGGCGCGCTAAGGCCACCGTATCAACAAACTCTAAAGAGGGAAACTCGCCTCCCGCTCTGGTAAATTCAGCCTTGAGAAAGCCTTGGTCAAATTTCACATTGTGGGCCACAAAGACCGTACCTGCCAAGTGAGTGGTGACAGCAGGCAGCACCTCCGCGAAGGTGGGCGCCTTGACGACCATGGCGTCTGTAATGCCCGTCATTTGCTGAATGAATAGTGGAATCGGTCGCTCTGGGTTAATGAGGGAACTGTAAGAGTGGACAATGTGGCCGCCCTCTATGCGTACAATGGCCACCTCAATCACTCTATCGCGTCCGGGGGAAAGCCCAGTCGTTTCAACGTCAACAACAGAAAAAATTCGCTGCAGAGCCACTATTCAATCCTATCTGGGTGACGACGCAAGTCAAAGCCGGCCCTCAGATTATGCTCAGCCACCCGCACACTTAAGGTCAGTAGATTGCGCAAAAATGGGTTTTCTTCTGGGGGCTGCCCTAAGCGTAGCGCCTGCGAAATCTCGGTCAGTGTCTCTGCGGAGTCAGACTTGCCGCGGCGACGCAAAAACTCCGCGGTAAAGTCTAAGCGACGCACGATCTCACCTAGGCGAGGGGCAAACAAGGCGGCGGCAACCCGGCTTAAAACTTCGTCAGCGGCCTTCTTCTTGCCATTGACGCTACGAAAACGCTTCCCTACCTTGAGGAGCTCTTCAGCGGCATCATAAACTAAGGGGTCTTCCTCGTACCACTCGGCCAGCTCCTCGATGGCGAGAATTCCGGCCACTTGTGGCGAATGGTCGCTCCCTAGATCGCTCTGCGGAGGAAAGTCGTATGGCTTGGGCGTCATGGGAATGGGTTGCATGACTTGATGCCAAAAGGCCCATTGTGGCGGCAAGAGATGGCCCCCCTGGCGATTACGCTGCAAGGCGTCGCGCACTAAATCGCTGGCGTAGACTAAATCACCTTCGACGGAAGGATACTTGCCGCGCAGCCCTTTCAACATGGCGGTACTTTCTTGGCGGCTGAGTTGTACAGAACCATAGCAGTCTTTGACGCCCTCCTCAGTGCTCAAAAGAAAGCTGACCGCCATCAATCTGCCCCGGCTGCCCTTCATAAAACGCGATATCCACACAATGCGACACCCTTTGCCATCTAAGCCCGTGACTAAGACCTGAAAAACTGTCCCCAGGGTAAGCGGGGGCAAGCTCTCGGGCGAGACCCCCTTAAATACCAGTCGGCGCGCTTCTCTTTCTACGAGCTTGGCCAAAAACGTCTCTTGTTCCCTGCCGATTAGCCCCTGCAGGGCACCTAAGGCCGCAGGTTCGGCTAAAGAACCTAGCCCTCGCACGGCCTCTGAAGCTAGCACTTCGTCGTCACCCCGCGCTAACGCTTCTAGTAGCGGCACCACCCGGGGGTCAGCGGTCATCACCAAATCCTGTACATAGGCATACTGCATCTCGGGCGGCGCCTCAGCAAAATCCTCGAGCACATTACCGAGGATACTTGGGTTATGCTGTAACTCCTCAAGCAGGTGCAGCAGCGACTCCTGCGCCAATTTTGTAGCATCTTTAAAGTAGGTAGGGCTCATCATCTCTGCCACGTCTAACCCTTTAGCCGTTAATAGCCGCAGTATCTGCATCTTAGCTACGTCACTTACACCTGGCTTATTCATTAGAGATAAGCATTCCTCTACCACCAAGGTGCCAGTATCTACGTCAAGTTTAAGCAAAAGAGCGGCAGCCATGGTCGCAACTTTTTGGTCTTTTGTTTCCGACAGCAACTTCAAGGCGCCTAACTCCACATGGCTCCCCAGTGAAACAATGCGTTCCAAGCTTTTTTCAATTTCAGGGGGAGTAAACTTGCCACAGCCTAATTCGATGAGCCTATCCTTGACAATCTGTTGAATAGCCAGCCGGTAATCTATTCTTTTCGTGTGCACACGACTTCCCCCCTTCGGCAAAATCATCTTTATACCTTGTATTCGCGACACCAAAGCCGTAATCCTTTCGCCCGCGACACTTCATGATTATACCACTCCAGTGCCCTCTGCATACCACAGTGTTATTGTCGCCTGGAACCACATAGGCTTTGGTAAAGCGCAGGGAGAGGAGTTCGCCAAGGGTGCTAATTGTTATTAAAAAGGTCTTGCTGCTAAGGCGCCTAGCTATATTGCTCAGCGCGGCACTGCTTTTACAGATTCTCAATGCCACCTACCCAGGCTGGTTTGTGCAAAGCATCGCCACCGTAGCCAATGCCAATCGTCTCTTGCCCATCTACAGCGTAGAAAGAGAGGATAAGGTGGTGGCGCTATCTTTTGACGCTGCCTGGGGAGCAGACTATACCGATGAGCTGCTCGCCATTTTGGCGCACACAAACGTGCGTGCAACTTTCTTTCTCGTGGGCTTTTGGGTCGAAAAATACCCTGCCATGGCCTTCACCATTGCCGAAGCTGGGCATGAGATTGGCAATCATAGCATGACGCATCCACACATGACCACTTTGAGTGTTTCCGAGATCGAACACGAAATTTCACGCACCCATGCGCTCATCGAAGAGGCCACCGGACAAAAAGCGCGGCTGTTTCGTCCGCCTTTTGGCGACTACAACAACCGCGTCATTGAGACTTTGGATGCGCTCGGGTACTACACTATTCAGTGGAGCATTGACTCCCTAGACTGGAAACAGACTGCCACTAGTCAGAGCATCTATGAAAGGGTGGTGACGCGCCTTCATAATGGCGCTATCATTTTGTTTCACAACAATGCCACCTACACGCCCCAGGCCCTTCTACCCATCATCACAACGCTTAAGGAGCGGGGATATTCCTTTGTGCCTATCGGCGATCTACTCCTTGATGGAGAGTGGTATATTGACCGGAGCACCGGCCAGCAGAGAAAGAGACCAGGGCCTTAGACAACTGAGGGCTCGTAAAAAAGCTCCCCGCGCGCAAACCGGCCGAGGTCCATCTTTTCTATGGGGAGCGAGGACGGTATGCCCAGTATTGTTTCTGCGAGCAGAACCCCGGTCATTGGGGCCAGCATAAAGCCATGGCCGCTCCCGCCGGCAGCCAAGTAGAAACCGGGCACCTCTTTTACTGCGCCCAGAATAGGCGTGCGATCTGGCGTCATTTCGTAGAGACCTGCCCACTGCCGCACTACCCGAATTCCTTTAAGAGGCGGCAGGAGCCATGTTATTTTCTGCGCCATCTCATCAAGAAACTGCCATGAAGAGCGCTGATTAAAGCTTTGTCCTTCGCTCGGGTCGCCTAAGCCCATGATAAAACTACCATGGGGAGTTTGCTGACAATAAATATGGTGATGAAAGGACATTACCATGGGCCCCTGTAGGGGATTGACCGGCTCGGTGACGAGAATTTGGTGTCGCTCCGGATGGATGGGGATATCGAGCCCCACCATCTCGGCCACAACTTTTGACCACGCCCCCGCGGCATTGACCACTTTAGGTGTAGCGATAAACCCCTGGCTGGTTTCCACGCCGCTGATGCGCTCGCCCACCTTGTGGATAGCGAGGACTTCCGTGTGCGTGTTTATCTCCACGCCCAGACGTCGCGCCGCCTTAGCGTAGGCGTCGGTAACGTGAAAAGGGTTGCAGTGTCCGTCACTCTGGTTAAAAGTCGCCCCCACTAAGCCCTCCGTATTAAGGTGAGGGACTATCTCTTTGGCCTCAACGGGGCTACACAAGCGCACGTCTAGTCCGTACTGGCGTTGTAAGGACACATTTTTCTGAAACTGCTCCCAGCCTGCCTCAGTGTAGGCCAAGAGCAGGTACCCACCCTGCTTAAATTCAATGTCACCATCGTATTCTAGGTCTTCATTCATCGTTTCAAACATCTTGATGCTAGGTATAGACATCGCCAAGTTCATCTCTGTGCCCCACTGCTGTCGCACCCCAGCGCCGCAGCGGCCGGTGGCCCCGCTGGCCAGATAATCTCTCTCGAGAACGACTACATTAGAGCAGCCGCGCTTGGCAAGGTGGTAGGCTATGGCCACCCCATTGACTCCGCCGCCAATGATTACTACATCGGCACTCTTACGCATGCCCAAAGCCCCCCTTGCTGCCCTCCGCTATGGCTCCTAGTGCCACCGGCACCGCAGGTGGCCGAAAGACTCCGACCGACTGTTGTTTGAGGGGTATGCCACTTAACTGCAGTTCTCTTTGCACCAAGGGGCGACAGGTCCTCCCTTGACAGGGCCCCATGCCGAGGCGACTAATGCGCCTAAGCTCATCTAGGGTGCGATAACCTTTTTCAATCAGGGCTCGCACATCGGCCAGTGTTAAGTCTTCACAACGACAGATAATTACTTGCTGCTCCACGGCCTTCATTTCACGCCCACCCCCGGTGACAAAAATCTAACTTCACGCGCTATAGCGCGTGGCACAACTAGGTGCACCACTGCTGTGCGGTCAAAGCTCTGCGGATTTTGCACCCGCAACACCGTTCCCTGACCTATCTCTTCCCCAGCACGATTGTAGACTGCTACTTTATCTCCCGCTATGGGCAAAGGCACGAATTCATATGGCAATTTGATGAGGGACTCTGTGGCGCTATAGGTTTCGTCCACCACAAAAATGGCGAGACCCGGGCAGTTAGCCACGCAGAGAGCGCAGCCATTACACAGAGACGGGTCAAATTGAGGCAGGTCATTGATATCGGCAAAGGGCTTGATGGCGCCCCGCGGACATGATGTCGCGCAAGGGTTACAGGGGATGTTCTGAAAACACTCGATTACGGCAACTAGCCCTTGCCGCAGGCGCTCCTCGTCTGGATAGACTAGGGCGAGCTCTGCGCTGCTAGGCACTCCTGTCTTTTTAAGCAAATCTTTCACCCTCCCCGCCCTGCGCTAGGGCTAGCCCTGTGCGTATCTTATCGCCCACAGGTCCCGAGCGCAGCGCTCTGAGCTCTGCTCTAGCCTGAGACAAGCCCTGTTCCACCGCGGGGGAAGCTAGGCCTAGTTCTTTAACTGCCGCTAGCCCTGCCAGTTCCCCTTCCACCATGGCGGAGCTCGCTTCTTCCACCCCCGCCACATCGCCGGCGATGTAAATATAGGGCTGCGAAGTACAAAGGTTCGCGTCGCGCCAGGCCACATGCCCCCCTAGTTCGGCCACATGGAGCATGCGGCAATCTGCTTGCCACAGTAAATCAGTCAGTGGTGAGAGTCCAACGGCCAAGCAAATGACGTCCACCTCGACCTTTTTCTCGCTGCCCGGGCGTACCTGCCATTTTTCATCCAACTCGCAGATAACGGCGCCCTCCACTGCTCGCTCACCATAGGCCTCTTTAATCGTATGCGAAGTCAGTATGGGCACCCCGGCGCGCCGCACCTTGGCAGCGTGCACAAGGTAGCCACCTATATGGGGAGAAGCTTCTAGGATGGCCACAACTTTGACTCCAGCCTGTAGTAATTGATAAGAAACTATAAGACCAATATTACCTGCGCCTATCATCAGCACCCGCGCTCCGGGGAGTACACCATAGACATTCATTAGCGTCTGCACGGCACCCGCGCCATAAACCCCCGGCAAATCGTTGCCCGCAAAGGGTAACATGCGCTCACTAGCACCGGTAGCCACGATAAATTTATCTGCTCCTACCTTCTCGTAGCGCTTTTTATGCAAGATGGTCAGCACTTGATCATCGTAAAGCCCGAGCGCCGCACACTCTAGGTAAACCTCGACATTAGGCATTTTGTCTAAGGCCAGAACTAGCTCTGCCGCTATATCTATGCCTCGCATACCGGCTTGCTGCTTTTCAGAACCAAAAAACATATGCGTCTGCTTAATCAGTTGTCCTCCCAGGCGGTCGTTTTCGTCAATAAGCAGTACTTTGGCCCCGGCCGCTCCTGCCGCTTGCGCCGCACGAAGACCAGCCGGACCCCCACCTATAATGCAAACATCATACCGATTCACCGAGATCCCCTCTCCCTTGCTGCGTTTCTACTGTCATACCTGCGGTGAGGCGCTCCACGCAGACACGCACATTAGGCACACCATTGACTAACATGAGGCAGGAACTGCAGGTGCCTATAGCACAAAAAAAACCCCGGGGGCGATGGAGGACAGAGCTCTTAGATAGCTCCCTGACACCCGCCGCGTGGAGTGCTGCCGCAATAGTTTCACCTTCGTGCCCTACCAAGGCTTGTCCATTAAAGAAAAAAGCAATTTCCTTGCCACGGTCAAATTTCAAGATCGGATGCTCTGTGATGCGCACTACCTTGCCTCCTATAGTTGAATTTTTCCCAATATTATATTCCACATTTCTACGCGTCTCCCTGCAAAAAGAATCAACAAAAGCAACAAGGGGGCCTGCCCCTCTACCAGGAACGGCCCCCTTGCCTATCATAATTACTTGGTGTACTCCGCGAAGAGCTTTTCAAACTCTGTCAGCGGCTCGAGCACGCGGTAGACATGTTCTTCGGTGGGAAACGCTCCCCCCCGCACATCGGCGACATAGGCCTTGAAGGCATTGGTTTCCACCTCAGCCACATTGGCATATTTTTTAACGAACTTCGGCGTGAAGGCGGCGAACTTCCCCAGTAGGTCGGCACTGATCAACAACTGCCCATCACAAGGGCCTGCGCCGATAGAGTAGACGGGGATGGAGAGCAGGCGCGCAATGAAGGCCGTAACTTCTGGCGGCACCGCCTCCACTAAGAGCAGCATGGCTCCGGCAGCCTGCACCGCCAAGGCATCTTCGATCACCGCTCGCGCCGAGTTGGTGTCGCGCCCCTGCGCTTTGTGCCCCCCTAGCTGCCCCGAGCTTTGTGGCGTAAGGCCAATGTGCCCCATGACGAGTATGCCGGCCTCGGCAATCGCCCTAATGCGGCTAGCGACACGCACCCCGCCTTCAAGCTTGATACAGTCCATTTCCGCTTCTTTCATAAAGCGCCCGGCATTGCGCACGGCATCCTCATCCGAGATCTGGTAGGACAAAAAGGGCATATCCCCGATGACAAAGGTGTTCGGCGCGCCACGGCGCACTGCCTGACAGTGCCGAATACAGTCCTCCATGGTCACAGGCACCGTGCTCTGGTAGCCTAGGACAACCATGCCGAGTGAGTCACCCACGAGTAGCATGTCCATACCCGCTTGTTCGGCGAAGGAAGCGGTAGGATAATCATAGGCCGTTACCCATGCCACCTGTTCGCCATTCTTTTTCATTTTGCGCAAATCAAGAATGCTTTTCTTCTTGGTCATGCCTGTACCTCCTATGCTTATCTTAGTGGCGGTGCAGCTTTCGCGCTGCAATAAAAGAAAGCCCTTTTTCCGTCAAAGCTCGTGCCGTATGATTAACGGCCTCATGCTTGTCGAGGTAGTTTTGCTCCATAAGTGCCATGTCCTCTGGCGTTAGGTCGCCCTTGGCGCGGAAGTAGTCGAGGATATCCGAGGGGTGTGAGCGAGTCACTTCTACCTCGGGGTCGCCTCCCTCATGCTTCGCGGCAATATTGGGTACGGACATCGCTAGCTCTAAAAGCTCGTCACGCCGGTCATAGGGCTGGCGCACAATGCTCTTGTAGGCTTCGGTAATGTGGTGCTCTAAACGCACATTGCTCTCGAGGCCTAGCTCTTGCCTGATGTAGGCGCTCTTTAAGATGGTTTCATTGTTAACTGAATTACTCAAATTGAAACCAGCGAGCGGTGAAGTGCCGTCCTCACGCGACATAAGGCGCGCCATAGCGAGCGTCCACAATACCGAGTAGGGGTTATCGTTACCCATAAAGACCGAAATTTTGAAGGTGATATCAATGCCCAGCTTGTACAACAAGTAGCCCAAGAATACGGTGCCGGGATTTATGTTGAGCACTTGGTTAATGCCATAGTTAGTGTAGTAGTACAGGCATTCGTCCACCCATTTCAAGGCATAATCATTAGGCTGCCCAATGCCCCCAAAATACCCTGTAATAGTGGCGGGCCCGCCTAAGTGAACGTTAGAGCCGTCAGTCCCCTTGGTGTCGAGCGTCTCTACATAGCTCGCGCCGACAATTTGCATGGCCGCCGCCATGGCTAAGGTATCTCCGTGGTCATTCTCCTGCTCCTTCATTTTGCGCACG
The DNA here is from genome assembly GCA_018333655.1 of Bacillota bacterium. Classification (NCBI taxonomy): domain Bacteria; kingdom Bacillati; phylum Bacillota; species Bacillota bacterium. The sequence continues at coordinate 27,348 of JAGXTJ010000057.1, forward strand.
CGTATAAACCTGCCAGGCATGATATCTTGCTGCAAGATGGCCCGCTCAGCTTCGGCTATGAGCCAGGGAAAGTACTGCAGGGCACTGATTTCTAGCGTGACGGCGTTCCCTTCTTTAAAAAACATGCGGTCGGCTTTTTCGCCAAGCACCTGGCGACGATACTGCGATATCGGCACAAAGGAGCCTTTATCTCTCTCTGCCATAAGCCATTCTAATTGGGCGAAGTACGGCGAGTTCATGTTGCGCAAGCGGCCGAGTAAATTCGGCAACAGGCGGGCCGCCTCAGCCTTGGCGTTAATCTCTTGTGGGGTGCCGTACTTACTCACCACGCGCAAGAATTCGCCCACTACCGCATTGTCTTTGCTCGTTAGAAATTGATTAAATTCGTCGAAGGATTTTTGCGTTACTCTAAGCAGGTCATGCATCTTAATCTTTACCTCCCTTATTTATCTAGCAGTTTCAAAACTAGTTTCCCCGACTTGCCTCATTTTCCCTGCTGATTGCGCAAATTTTTGCTGAATTACACGCAAAAAAGGGCGCCGTTATGGCCGCCCTTTCGCTATACATTGGCATGTGGTACTAATGGTAAAAATTTCTCTGTTATTCTTCCGACAACTTAGCCATGCTGAAACCTGTATAGCCATAGATAATATTGATAATTGGTACCAGCAGGTTAAAGAAGGCATACGGCAAGTAGACGAGCGGAGACACTCCTAGTGTCGCCATCATGAAAGCACCGCAAGTGTTCCAGGGAATGAGCGCCGAAGTTACTGTACCTGAGCCTTCAAGGACGCGCGAGAGGTTTTTCGGGGCGAGGTCGCGCTTGGCATATTCGTCTTTAAAGAGTCTCCCTGGCAGAACGATGGACAGGTATTGATCGGCAGCCAAGATGTTAATTGCTAGGCACGAGATTGCCGTGGACAAAACGAGTGACCCCGTGCTCTGCGCCATGGCAAATAGCTTGGTACCGATAGCGCGGAGCATACCCGTCTTTTCCATTACCCCGCCGAAAGTGAGGGCGCAGATAATTAGGGCTACAGTCCACATCATGCCATCTAGTCCACCACGGTTAAGCAGGCGGTCAACTACGGCTACACCGCTCTCAATCTCAAAGCCATAGTGCGCAGAACCGATAATGTCGCCGACCGAGGCGCCTTGAAACAGGGCCGCGAATATACCGCCGAGCACCGAGCCACCGATAAGGCCCGGTAAAGCGGGCACTTTCAGGGCGATAAGCAAGATAACGACGAGGGGAGGAATGAGCAGGAGTGGCGAAATGGTAAAATTAGCCCGTAGAGCGTCAAGTATTTCATTAATGCGTTGTACATCAAGCTCTTGGCCCGCAAAGCGCATACCCAGTACAGCATAGAGGACAAGCGAAATGCCGAAAGCGGGGATAGAGGTATAGAGCATGTGTTTAATGTGCGCAAAGAGAGAGCTGCCGGCCATGGCCGGAGACAAGTTGGTGGTGTCGGAAAGCGGGGACAACTTATCGCCAAAGTACGCTCCGGAGACTACCGCACCGGCCACCATGCCAGCTGGCATGCCAAGACCAATGCCGATACCCGTTAGGGCTATGCCGACCGTGCCGGCCGTGCCCCATGAAGTGCCCGTCGACAAAGAAACAATACAACAAATGATAAAGGCAGCGGGCAAGAACACTGCTGGCGAGAGAATCTGTAGCCCATAGTAGATCATGGCGGGGATAGTGCCACTCAGTATCCACAGCCCTATGAGAGTACCCACAATCATAAGGATGAGAATGGCCTGAAGGGTAGCGCTGAGCGTACTGCGCATTCCTTCTTCTAGTTCATCCCAAGGTGTGCCCAACATAAATACCGCAACCGCGGCGGCTACGATGGTGCCGACAATGAGCGGAATATGCGGAGCGGCTTCGTGCACCAAGATGGCATAAGAAAGCGAGGCAACCAAAATAACGATAGGAATCAAGGCATGAAGTACGGTTGCTTCTTTCACTGGTCTTCTACCCACTACTAACTCCTCCTTTGTTATACAATATAAGCCGAGAGACTAATTTAGCCTATGCGCCCTCCTTTCTGAAAAGTGATACGATTCAACAAATACATCTTATCTAGTAGCGACTATTATGGCAAGAGGCATATTTTGCTTAAGTATCTTTGACGCTGCGCTAGCAGCGAGCCCTTATTAAGTTAAACTGGTTAAACACCCACCGGGCAGGGATTTATAAGCTACGCAAGGAATGCCTTTCGTAGGCCCTGACAGCGGTCAGAGACACAGAAGGGAGGAATGAAGATGCACGCTAGGTTTTCTTGTACACCCTGCACGCACGACACTGCGGCCATTTACGCTATCCCTCGCCTGCGGCGGCTTCAGGCCCTCTGTGAGTGGTTTGTATTTTTGCTGGCCGGGAGCCGCTTATCGGCGGAGGAGCTAGAGCAAGAAAGGGCGTTAGTCGAGCAGGCTCGCACTGACCCTGCCGCCTTCGGGCGGCTATACGAAGATAACTACGACCGCATTTTAAACTTTGTTGTCAGGCGTACCGCCGACGTAGAGCTTGCGCAGGACATTACGTCCGAGACCTTTTTAAAGGCCTTTAAGAACCTGGCACAGTTCACTTGGCAGAATGTGCCTTTTCAGGCCTGGCTCTTTCGCATCGCCTTGACTGAAATAGCGGGATGGCACCGCAAAAAGCGCTACCCTGCTATATCGCTCACTGAGATGTACGAGCAGGGTTTTGAACCGGCTGGAGAGCAAGATATCGAGGCGGAGTTGCTGCTGGCCGAGGCCGAAGTTTTACGCCAACGTGACTTTTTACTGCTGCAAGAGCAAATGCATCAGCTGCCCGAAAATTATAGAGAAGTTTTGTTCTTGCGTTTTTTCGCCGAGCTGCCCCTGCAGGAAATTGGCACAGTGCTAGGCAAGCCCACTGGCACTATTAAGTCTCTTCTTCACCGCGGGCTAGAGAAGCTCAGACAAAAATTCGCCCGCGACCAAAAACATGCAACCCAGAGCGACGAACGGCATTATACAGGTAGAGGGTTGATGTAAATGAAAAATAAAGAACTGTTAGACTTTGAAGCGCGGCTCTGCGACATTGCTCTGCCTACCATAAGCACCCCCTTGCATAAAGCTCGGCTCCGGACTGCCCTCCTAGCCGAAATGCAGAAGCGGACCACGAGTAGGCACAGGCATCCCCTGTCTTTACTGTGGGCCCTGTTTTCTACGCCCCGCTTTCGCCTTCTACACGCGGCCTTGCCCATGGCCCTAGTGCTCGTGGCGGTCCTAGTGTGGCAGGGCTTACTTATGCCAGCCCCCACTCTAGCCTACGCCACCCTGCATGCCAACCCAGCTGTGCAATTGACCGTTGATACACGCGGCAGGGTGACGGAACTCGCCCTACTTAGCCCGCAGGCGGCCGCTCTCTTGGCACCCGAAGATTTTCGTAATCAGCAAGCGGGAGAGGCCGTCAAGCAAATCGTTACCCGCCTACAGGCAGGGGGCTTTCTGCGGCAGGAAGCAGAACTCGTACTGCTTATGCGGTCTGCGCCGGCGATGCCAGCAATACGCGTTGAAGAACTGGCCGACAATCTGCAGGCGGCGCTCGAAAGCTCCTTGCAGACTGCGGGCATGAGCACACGCTTGCGCCGCCATACAGTTTCCGAAAAGGTGTATGCGGAGTCTAGAGCAGCGGGGCTCTTGCCGCTCGACTTTGTCGCCTTGCTCGAGACTGCTTTAGAAGAGGAAGAACTTATCGCCCTGTTTCACCTTAAAGAGGCAGTTGTTCTTGATGAGCAAGGCTTTAGGGCTAGATTTGCGGCCATGTCCCGGAAGGTGGCGCGCGAGTGGCGTGCCGACATGGACAAAGACGCTGTGCGCCAATTAGGGCGCAAATTCATTACCGAAGAAGATATCTCCGGTGATGACGACAAAGTTAAGGATGACGACAAAGTTAAGGATGACGACAAAGTTAAGGATGACGACAAAGTTAAGGATGACGACAAAGTTAAG